>NZ_PGUB01000085.1:0-21097 GCF_002924285.1 Aquimarina sp. I32.4
AACCCTCGCTTGGCTAATGGTATGTGTGGAATTATTTCCATTTCTATTGTATATTTGTCTAGTACGCTGTACATAATGGGCTGCTTTTAAATAATTTACGTGTCGTAACGCAAATATCGGCAGCCCGTTTTTACAATTCAAAAAAAGTTTAAATCAGTTCACTGATCCTTTATTTATATATTCATTTTTGACAAAAAATGTTAATTATTCATAATTATAGATTGCAAAATTATTCTTATAGTAATTTTACTTTTTTAAATAATAGTACGAATGCAAAAAAAAGATAAAGATCTAATTCCTGTACAGCGATTATTGATTCCAAAATCAATAGTAAATATTGCAAAACTATTAAATCGGATATCTCCTTTTCTTGCTTCTAGGTTTGTTGCAAGAATATTTTTGACACCATTTGGATATAAAATGCCTAGTAGAGAAAAGGTAATGTATGAAAAAAGCAAAAAAGAAAAAGTTTATATAAAAAAAATCAATAGAGAAGTTATCGTTTATTCGTATGGCAATTCTCATAAGAAAATTTTACTAGCTCACGGCTGGTCAGGAAGCGGCACACAACTTTCTAAAATTGCAGATCAATTATTAGAACATGGGTATAGTACAATAAGTTTTGATGCTCCTGCTCATGGTAGAGCCCCTGGTAAAAGAACAATAATGCCTCATTTTATAGAGACCATACATCAATTAGAAAAAACTCACGGTCCTTTTGAGTGCGCGATAGGACATTCTCTTGGTGGAATGTCACTACTAAGAGCAACAAAACACAATTTACAGATAAAAAAACTAATCATCATTGGTACAGCAAACAGTATTACTGCCATAGCCAAAAACTTTGCTCAAAACCTACAATTGGATCAAAAAGCAGGAGAACTCTTAAAATCTTATTTTGACACAAAATTTGGAGAAGATCTTGATAATTATTCTGGTGCTGTTTCTGCCAAAGGAATCAAAATACCTACATTAATAATTCATGATAAAAACGATGTTGATGTACATTATAGTGCCGCTTACGAAATTATTGATAATCTAGAAAATGGTAAACTATTAATCACTGAAAATCTGGGACATAGAAAAATACTAGGAAACCCTGAAGTCATCTCTAAAATTACAAGTTTTATTTTGGAATAATTATTGATGTGTTATTGATTATGAATTTGTACGACTATTATTTAATAATTGTTTTATTAAATTAAAATTAGAAACCTATGAGACGTTTTATTTTATTATTGATAGGAGTTTTAACTATAAGTTGTACAACTACTGCCCAAAAAGAAGCAAAAAAGAAAAAAATCTATAAAGTATCTAAGACCAATGCTGAATGGAAAAATATTTTGACTGCAGAGCAATACTATGTTCTACGACTGGCAGGTACAGAAAGACCATTTTCTAGTCCTTTAAACAAACTATATAAAGCAGGTACATTTTACTGTGCTGCTTGTGAAACACCATTATACGAGAGCAAACACAAATTTGATAGTGGTACTGGTTGGCCAAGTTTTGATCGATCTGTAAATGGGAGTGTTGATAGAGATATAGATCATAAATTAGGATATGCTAGGTCAGAATTATTATGCGCAACATGTGGTGGACATTTGGGACATGTTTTTAATGACGGTCCCAGAGAGACAACAGGTATGAGACATTGCATCAATGGTGATGCAATGGTGTTCAAATCAAATTAATAAAAAGATGAGTAAATATCCAGTACAAAAACCTGAAGAGGAATGGAAAGAAAAACTTACTGATGAGCAGTATAGAGTGTTAAGACAAAAGGGAACCGAAAGACCTTTTACTGGCGAATACAATATGCATTTTGAAGAAGGCGTATATACTTGTATGGCATGTGACACCCCTCTATTCAAAAGTGTTACTAAATTTGATTCGGGTTGTGGATGGCCAAGCTTTGATGAATCTATAGAAGGAAATGTTGAATATATTAGAGATACCTCACACGGTATGATACGTACAGAAATTGTTTGTACGAATTGTGGGAGTCACTTAGGTCATGTATTTAATGATGGACCAACCACTACAGGACAACGATACTGCGTGAACTCTATTAGTATAAATTTTGATAAAAAATAAAATCACAATAAATAAATTTAAAATTCATGAGAAAAATTTTCACATTACTATGCCTAGCAACATTTATATTTACTTCTTGCTCTAATGACGATGATTTTATAGATACAGACACCATTGGACAGACTTTTGATTTTACAACAACCTTTAGTCCTTCTAATGAATATAGCGACCGTTTTATGTTTCCAGAAAATATATTTGATTCAGATGTTGTACTGGTATATCGCCTTGAAAATGTAGACAATGGTCTTGAAGTATGGGAGCCATTACCCACTGTAACTATTTTTTTAAATGATGTAGACGACACTTCTGTACAATACAGATATAACTTCACTTCTGGTGATGTTGATGTAATTCTTGAGAGTAATAATTTGGATTTAGTTCCAGCTGATCTTACAAATAATCAAAAATTTAGAGTTGTCGTTGTACCTTCAGAATTTGCAAAAAATACCAAAATAGATTTATCTGATTTTAATGCCGTGCAATCTGCATTAAAATTAGAATTTTAATGCTCTTAAAAAATTCAATAAAACAACATAGTATTCTTTAATTAGAATCAAAAACATCAAAAATTAACACCATACCTATACAGTATGGTGTTTTTTTTTATATTTTTTTAATAATCTTCTTCTTTCTCAAAAACTAATTCCTTTTTTGGTTCGCCGAATTATCCTTAAATTCGTGACTTCAAAAAATTGACATTTATGAGTACATATGATATCATCGTTTTGGGAAGTGGTCCTGGAGGTTATGTAACCGCAATTAGGGCTTCTCAATTGGGATTTAAAACCGCTGTAGTTGAAAAAGAAAGTTTGGGAGGAGTATGCTTAAACTGGGGATGTATACCCACAAAAGCATTATTGAAAAGTGCACAGGTATTTGAATACCTTAAACATGCATCTGATTATGGGCTTACAGTAGAAAAGTTTGACAAAGACTTTGATGCAGTTGTAAAACGTAGTCGTGGTGTTGCAGAAGGAATGAGCAAAGGAGTTCAATTCCTAATGAAAAAAAATAAAATCGATGTTATCCAAGGATTTGGTAAACTAAAAGCTAACAATAAAATTACTGTTACAGACTCTGATAATAAAGAAACAGATTATGAAGCAAAACATATTATCGTTGCTACAGGAGCTAGATCAAGAGAATTACCAAACCTACCACAAGATGGTAAAAAAGTAATAGGATATAGAGAAGCGATGACCCTAGAGTCACAGCCTAAAAAAATGATTGTTGTAGGATCAGGAGCAATTGGTGTAGAATTTGCACATTTCTATAATGCAATGGGTACAGAAGTAACTATTGTAGAATATTTACCAAATCTTGTTCCTCTTGAAGATGTAGAAGTATCAAAACAATTTGAGCGTAATTTCAAAAAAGCTGGAATTAAGGTAATGACCAATTCTTCTGTAGAAAGTGTTGATACAAGCGGTGATGGCGTTAAAGCAACCGTAAAAACTAAAAAAGGAGAAGAAATTCTTGAAGCTGATATTGTATTATCTGCTGTAGGTATCAAAACCAACATAGAAAATATAGGTTTAGAAGAATTAGGTATTGCAACCGATAGAGATAAGATTGTAGTAAACGATTGGTATCAAACTAATATCCCAGGAGTATATGCAATTGGAGATGTAGTTCCTGGACCTGCATTAGCACACGTAGCTTCTGCAGAAGGAATTACTTGTGTAGAGAAAATTGCAGGAATGAATGTTGAAGCAATTGATTACGGTAATATCCCAGGATGTACCTATGCTTCTCCTGAGATTGCAAGTGTAGGAATGACAGAAAAACAAGCTAAAGAAGCTGGTTATGAATTAAAAGTTGGTAAGTTTCCTTTCTCTGCCTCTGGTAAAGCTAGTGCAGCAGGAACCAAAGATGGTTTTGTAAAAGTGATTTTTGATGCCAAATACGGTGAATGGTTAGGTTGCCATATGATTGGTGCTGGAGTTACAGATATGATTGCTGAAGCGGTTCTAGGAAGAAAACTTGAAACTACAGGTCACGAAGTATTAAAAGCTATTCACCCTCACCCAACTATGAGTGAAGCGGTAATGGAAGCGGTAGCTGATGCTTATGATGAAGTAATTCATTTATAGACATCCCCTTATAAAATAAAAAACAGCCTTGTTGTATTAGAACAAGGCTGTTTTTTTTATATCTAAACAATACAACTATCGATTAAGCTTTATCGTTTATAAAACTTTGTAATGCCAATATATAACTTTGCATTCCAAAGCCAAGAATAACACCATGAGCATTAGGAGAAATATATGACTGATGTCTAAACTCTTCTCTACCAAATGTATTAGAAATATGTACTTCTATAACTGGAGTTGATATCGCTTTTATTGCATCTCCGATACCAATAGAAGTATGAGTATAGGCACCCGCATTAAGAATAATCCCATCATACCCATCATCTGCCTCTTGAATCTTGGTTATCAACTCCCCTTCTATATTAGATTGAAAATAGGATAATGTCACTGCTTCAAATCTGGATTGTAAATCCTCAAAAAACTCTTCAAAAGTTTGATTTCCATAGATTTCAGGCTCTCTTTTTCCTAGAAGGTTAAGATTAGGGCCATTTATAACTAATAATTTCATGTATGTACGATTTCAAAGAATAGTATGTTCTTTACAAACAACTAGTAAGCTTTATTGATTAATAGTAGTATCTCTTCTTCTATTATTTTTTGTTTTAAACAAATAGCCTACAGATACTTGAGCTACAGAATTTTTAAAATTAATTGTAGAGTTGTCTATATTATTAATATCAGTTAACCCTAGATTATATCGTAACTGAAAGAACAATCCACTCTCCATTTTATATCCAGCTCCAAAATTCCAGCTAAAATCAAAATTATTAAAAGAATCAAAAAATTCATCAGGGGTATCCTCTGCTGATTCTGCTACATTAGCCAACGTTGCTAATTGCGGCCCAGTTTCTAGGCTAAACTTATCAGTAAAATAAACCTTAGCCAATATGGGTAATGCCAAATAGTTTAAGCTAATTTTGTTTTCACTACCATTTTCGTCAAATTTATAGCCTTGTGCAGAATATAATACTTCTGCTTGTACAAAAAAACGTTGTATTACAGGAAACTCAATCACAGCACCCAAATGCATACGTACTCTGGCATCTGTATCTTCTATATCCCCAGTAATATTAGCATAATTAAGCCCAAATTTGAACCCTGCACGAGTGTACAAAGGTTCGCTTTCTTGCTGAGAATATAAAGAAGTGCTTATTATAAGCATAACCATTACAACACCAAAGATGTTACTTTTCATTTGTTTCATGTATACTATTTTTTTAATACAGATACTACATTAGTCAATATACTATCCAAATTTTAAATTGAAAACTATCAATCTATATATTGTTTAACTAAATGAAGTGATTTAAACTTTTTTCAATTCGCTATGAAATGTAAAAAACATTTTAACTGATCAAAAAATAACTATTTTTCGCCAGAATCAAAAAATTTAAATCGCTTCAATATAATTATACTCAAAAGTAAATTTATTTTTCAAAAGATTAGAATTTGACAACAAAAAAATAGCATTAAGATTCTCTTTAATTTATTTAAATTTTGTTCTATATTTTTTAACATAACTTAAAATTAACAACTATACCAATTTATCAAATTATTATATCTTGTGGTAATTAAGATCAATTTTTATCTTTAAACAACAATTCAAAACCCTAAAAAATAGCGGGTTCCCCCATAAACAAAAGAATGATTTAAAAAAAAACATTTTTCTTGCTACACATATATTCTATATTTTTATAATTACAATAGTTCTCTTCTTCCCTCTAGAGAGTAAGATTTATGCAATTTTAACAACTAAAAAAAACCTAACTAACTGATAGCAAGATAAATAAAGACAACCTTGTTTTTATCCTTAAAAAAAGTATCGAATATTAAGAATGAATTAACGTTTCATATAAGTAAATTATATATTTTTGCCCCAAATTTTAAACAAACAATTATTATGAAAAAATTAATGTTGACTGCTTTGGCAGTAGTAAGTTTTATCTCAGTAAAAGCGCAGGACGGTGAAACAGCTGGATTTGCAAAAGGTGATATCTTTATCTCTGGTGCTGTAGGATATAACTCTTCTACATTTGGAGATAATAAAGACAATACCTTTACTATCGCTCCAAGAGCAGGTTATTTTGTTTCAGAAAATATTGCTGTTGGTGCAAGAATTGGTTTCACTAGTAGATCTATGGAAGATGTTGGATCTGCAGATTTTGATACTAATACATTTAATATTGGTGCATTTGGTAGATATTACTTTACTCCATCAAGTAAGTTTTCTGTTTTTGGTGAGTTTGGATTGGATTACCTATCAAGAAATGAAGACAATGGTACTACAGATTTAGATTCTAACGGATTTAGTGTTGGTGGTGGACCAGGTGTTAGCTACTTTATTGGTAACAACTTTGCACTAGAAGCATTCTGGGGAGCACTAAGATACAACACTTTAAAAGCTGATGTTTCTGGAGCTGAGTCTCAAGATGATTTTGAATTTGGAGTTAATTTAGATGATATTACACTTGGTTTAGTATACAAGTTCTAATAATAGATCTAAAAAACAAATAATGTTAAACCATCCTAGCCTTTAGGATGGTTTTTCTTTTATATATTAGTCTTTCTGAAACTACATATCAATAGTTCTAAAAACTCTATAAAGTGAAATGGAATCATGCTATCAAAGACTACAAACATTATTTACAAATAGAAAGAGGGCTTTCTGAAAACTCTATAGAAAGTTACATTCTAGACGTACAACGGTTACTCAAATTTCTTGAACAAGAAAACATAACTACCTCTCCTCTATCTATAGAGAAAGAAATACTACAACAATTTATTTTTGAAATAGCCAAGCTAGTGAACCCTCGTTCTCAATCAAGAATTATATCAGGATTAAAAAGTTTTTTTAATTATTTGGTTTTTGAAGATTATAGAGAAACAAATCCTATGGAGCTCATAGAATCTCCCAAAATAGGAAGAAAATTACCCGACACTTTATCTGTTGAAGAAATAGATCTTATAATTGAGCAAATCGACCTAAGTAAACCAGAAGGTGAGCGCAACCGCGCAATTATTGAAACCTTATACGGTTGTGGTCTACGTGTGAGTGAAGTCATTACTCTTACATTATCAAGCTTATTTTTTGATGAAGGATATATCAGCGTTACAGGAAAAGGCGATAAACAACGATTCGTACCTATAGGTGATATCACCCAAAAGTATATCAATATATATACTTCACAAATTCGCAACCACATCAACATCAAAAAAGGAGAAGAAGATACTTTATTCTTAAACAGAAGAGGTGGTCAACTCACAAGAGCAATGATTTTTACTATCGTAAAACAACTGGTAGAGAAAGCAGGTATACATAAAAAAGTAAGTCCACATACATTTAGGCATTCATTTGCAACTCACTTATTAGAAAACGGAGCTGACCTTAGAGCAATACAGTTAATGCTTGGCCATGAGAGTATTACTACCACAGAAATCTATATACATATAGACAGAAGTCATCTAAGTGAAGTGATACACAGTTTTCACCCCAGAAGATAAAAATCTAACTCTAACCGACTTTTAATAAAAATGAGATCAACTATAAAAGCTAATCTCATTTTTTATCTATAAAAAATATACTATCTAATTTGGCCTAGTTGCTCTTCCTGATGGAACTGCATTATTAGGAATCATTACCACAGGATTTGCTACACCTGTTAATTCTCCAGCATTAGCACTTAATGGTTTTATAAAAAACGGAGCGGGATCATTATCCTGATACGGCTCTATAGTAATATATACCTTTTCACTTTTCACCTCTGCAGGCAGAGAGATGCCTTCTAAAGGGATTTGAGAAGGCAGTACTAAAAAGTCTTCGCCAGGAAATTCAGGAACTGTTCCTCCTGAACCTTTAAAGAAATTACCATCATCAGTAACATCTACATCAGCAAAAGTACCTGTAGATAAAATTTTACCTCCAAAACCTACCCAACCTTCATATTTCCATCCCTTAGCCAATTTAGGAAGTGATAAGCCTGGAGCATTAGTTCCTGACATAAACCAAACTCCAAATTCATCATTACCATTATCTACACCTCCTGCATTATCAGTAGGTGTCGCCATGTAAAATTGACCAGAAACCGAAGAAATATCTGCCACCACATTTTCAAAAGTAAGTTGAGCAGAATTTCCTGTAAAATTACCTGTCAAAATTTTAGCATCAGAGGGTTTATTGTCATCAATATCTCCTTTGGGTTCTATAGTAATAATAAATTGACTCGCATTTTCTAAATCAGAAGCTAATACTTCTAAACTTAGCTTTGAAGCATTCGTGAATTTTTCTGTAGGAACTGTTTGTCCATTTACAACCAACCATCCTTGATACGAACTACCACCAGTAAGAGGTGTAAGTCCAATTGTTTCTAAATCAATAGTAGCAGTTGGAGGTCTATCATCATCTGAAGAGCATGAACTAAATAACACTGCCAATAAAAGAGGTGCAATTAATAAAATATTTCTTGTCATCACTTTGCTTTTTTAAATTAATATTCAAATGTAATTACATTTACTATAAATCAACTCTAAAAGACCTATAATATTGTAAGTATAAACCATATACTTTTTACGTAAAAAAGAACTATTTATTGCGATTCCATTTCAGCAGGATTAGTAGGTGGTGGTGCAAATAAATCCAATAAAGCAGTGCCAATATGATCTATAATATCACTAGCAATCACGCCTTCAAAGGCAGTTTTCTGACTTACAATATCTCCAGAATTACCATGTAAATAGACTCCAAAAACAGCCGCATGCAATGCATCATAGCCCTGTGATAACAAACCTGTTACCATACCTGTAAGTACATCACCACTACCAGCAGTAGCCATTCCTGGGTTTCCAGTAGTATTTACATATAATTGATCTTCAAAAACAGTAATAGAATTAGCTCCTTTGATAACCACTATACAATTATATTCTTTTGAGAATGCTTTTGTTTTCTCTATTTTATCAAAATCATTTTCCCACTTCCCTAATAGTCTCTCTAATTCTTTTGGGTGCGGAGTAAGAATACTTTTCTCAGGAAGGTTTTTAAGAAAATCTGGTTTTTTTGCTAGTATATTAATCCCATCGGCATCTACAACAAGAGGTGTTTTATTTTCTTCTAGAAATTCTCCAAAAGCCTTTACAGATTTATCACTGGTTCCCATGCCCATACCTATTCCTATTGCAACAGGTTCAAACCCTAAAGCAATATCTTCAAGCTCATCATCATTATCTGTAATAACCATTGCTTCTGGAACAGCTGTTTGAACAGCATTATATCCACATTCAGGAATATATGCGGTAACCAAGCCTGCACCAGTTTTTAAAGCCGCTTTGGTTGACAAAATAACACTTCCTATCTTACCATAACTACCTCCTATAATTACACAATGCCCATAAGTTCCTTTGTGACTATATTTATGTCTAGGTCGATAGAGAGGCAAAACTTCACTCTTATTAATCAAAACACCCACACCTGGAGTTTGCATTAAAAAATTACGATCCAACCCAATATCAATTACTTGAAGATCTTGTATATATATTGCCGTTTGTGGCAAGAAAAAAATCAATTTTGGTAATTGAAATGTAACTGTAATACCTGCATAAATCACTCCCTCTTTATCATCAGGTAATTTATCGGTATACAAACCAGATGGTATATCTATAGAAAGTGTAAAACATCTTGATTTATTAAGGTGTTTTATCAACAATGTTACCCAAGGTACTAATGGTCTATTAAGACCAATCCCAAAAATAGCATCAATAACAATATCTTCTCTTTTAAGTTCTGGAAAATCATCTTCACATTTCAATTGTATAGGCCAATCATTTGTAATTTCCTTTAATCGATCGTAATTAACAAGAAAGTCCTTTGATCTATTATCACTGAAGTTTACAATATATGTTTTTACATTATAGCCATACTCTACCAATAGTCTAGATACAACAAGACCATCACCACCATTATTTCCTATACCACAAAATACATGAATAACAACTGGAGCCCCTTGTAGCTTGCTATGAATTAAATTAAAAATTTGTGTAGCGGCTCGTTCCATCAATTCTAATGATGTAATTTGCTCAGCTAACATAGTAGCATTATCTGCCATGCGCATCTGTTCTGCAGAAAATATTTTCATAAGTTATATAATTTATTTCAAGTTGTTATCTTGATCGTTTCTTGAATTGTCTGAGATAGTCTAAACTACTTCTCTATATAAAAAGGCAATTATACAATCTTTTGTATAGATAATGAATTCATACATACATTATCTATTAAATTTAATTTTAGAATTTTATTTTCCTTTTTTTTAAGAATCTCATAATCAAATAAGTTATTAATTATTGAATCTATAAAAGTTTAGGAATACATTTAAATTAATTTTCTTTAAAAATAAAAAACTATACATTTGAATTCACAAAGTAAAGCAAACTTTAATGTTTAGTACCATTTTCTTATCGGCTTTATTACTTATCACTGGAACGATCATCGTATCCAACACTACTTCTATTACAGGTACTACAACTATTATTATTACCCTTAGGGGTTAATTCATTATATATTTCACCAGACCATACATATATAGTTTATACTAGGTAAAAACTATTCAAAATCATCATTAATTTCAATTAAAAAAATTATTATGAACGTTCTAAAATTTGGAGGTTCTTCAGTTGCAAATGCAACTACTATAGAAAATGTTATACATATCGTAGAACAACAATCACAACAACAACCTTTATATGTGGTTGTATCAGCAATGGGTGGGATTACGGATCTTTTATTACAAGCAGGTGAAGAAGCTTCTGTAAATAATGAAAATTATAAAAACACCCTCGCAGAAATTGAAAAAAGACACCTAGAAGCTGTAAAATCACTAATTCCTATCATTTCGCAAAGTGCGATCATAAGTAAAGTCAAAGCACAACTTAACACATTAGAATCTCTGTGTGAAGGAGTATTTTTATTAAGTGAATTATCCTCTAAAACTGCAGCTGTACTAGCTAGTTTTGGAGAAATTTTATCTTCATATATTATATACGAAACTGCAAAAATAAAAGGACTGGATATTACATTAAAAGATGCTCGTGATGTGATTATAAAAACAACTAGTTCTAAGGTGTCAATAGATTACAAAGAAACCAATCAAAAAATTAAAGATTTTGCAGATAGCAACACACATAAGATATGTCTTTTTCCTGGTTTTGTAGCCAGGACTCAAGAAGGGGAACCTACTACATTAGGAAGAGGAGGCTCTGATTTTACGGCCGCAATTCTTGCTGCAGCTATGGATGCAGAAGAATTACAAATATGGACAGATGTAAGCGGTATGTATACAGCAAATCCAAAATTAGTAAAGCAAGCAAAACCTGTACATCACATTTCATATCAGGAAGCTATGGAGCTTTCTCACTTTGGAGCTAAGGTGATTTACCCTCCTACAATACATCCTGTACTAGAAAAAGATATTCCTATTTTGATCAAGAATACTTTTTCTCCAGAAGATCAAGGTACACTAATTACCAGAAAAGTAGAAGATAGAAAGAAACCAGTTACTGGTATTAGCCATATAGATGATATCGCAATTATATCTCTAGAGGGAAGTGGTATGGTTGGAATTCCTGGTTTCTCTAAGCGTCTTTTTGAAACTTTATTTCTAGAGAACATAAATGTTATTCTAATCACGCAAGCTTCTTCAGAACATTCTATATGCCTTGCTGTTGAAGCATCACAGGCAGAAAACTCAAAAACAGTATTGGATACCGCTTTTGAGTTTGAAATCTCTAAACACAAACTAGATGCTGTGAAAATAGAAAATGAAGTAGCAATTATAGCTCTAGTTGGTGATAATATGTACCACCATCAAGGATTAAGTGGTAAAATGTTTAGTACTCTTGGTAAGAATAATGTAAATATAAGAGCAATTGCTCAGGGAGCATCTGAAAAAAATATTTCTGTAGTAATAGCTAATAAGGATATCAAAAAAGCTTTAAACATACTACATGAACGGTTCTTTGAGGTAAAAACTAAACAGTTAAATCTATTCATTACTGGTGTAGGAAATGTAGGGAGTAAATTAATAGATCAACTTCAACAACAAAACAAATACCTTAAAGATAAGCTACGTTTAAAAGTTAGAGTCGTAGGAATGTCTAACTCTAGAAAAATGATTTTTAACGAAAATGGTATTGACCTAGATTCCTGGCAAGAACATCTAACAAAAGGAGAGCCTGCCAATGCGGCATCTTTTTTTGCCAAAGCCAAAGAAATGAATTTACGTAATTCTATATTCGTAGATAACACTGCAAATCCAGATATTGCCAAGGTATACAAACATTATTTATCAGAAAGTATGGCTGTAGTGACTTGTAATAAAATAGCCTGTGCAGATGAATACCATAATTATGAAGAGTTACAAAATTTATCCAGAAAATTTAGTGCTTCATTTTTATACGAAACCAATGTAGGTGCTGGTTTGCCTATTATTGATACACTCAATAATTTAATAGCATCAGGAGACACGGTACATAAGATTCAGGCAGTATTATCTGGTAGTCTTAATTTTGTATTCAATAACTATAAAGAAGGAGCTACTTTTTATGATATTGTAAAACAAGCACAAGAACAAGGATACACAGAACCCGATCCAAAAATTGATTTAAGTGGTATTGATGTAGCTAGAAAAATCCTAATCCTTGCTCGCGAAAGTGGTAATATAATGGAACTAGAAAATATAGAAAATGAAGCATTTTTACCAGCTGAAAGTCTTGATACTAAAAATGTAGATGACTTTTTTACGTCTTTAAAAACAAATGAAGATCATTTTAAAAAGATACTGGATGCAGCCGACAAAAAAGAATGTCGCTTGAAATATGTAGCTCAATATGAAGGAGGGAAAGCAAAAGTAGGCCTACAGCACATACCTGAAGATCATCCTTTTTATAATTTGGAAGGAAGTGATAATATCGTCCTTTTTTATACCGATAGATATCCCAAACAACCTTTGATAGTAAAAGGTGCAGGTGCAGGTGCAGAAGTTACCGCATCAGGAATTTTTGCTGATATAATACGAATTGGAAAAAAATAATAGGTAATAAATAAACAAATGAAAAGCATAAAAATATTTGCTCCTGCCACTGTAGCCAATTTATCTTGCGGATTTGATGTACTTGGATGTTGTCTGGATAATGTTGGTGATGAAATGATCATTTCTCTTACCTCTGGTTCTGGTGTAAAAATCACTAAGATTGAAGGCGCTGACCTACCTATGGAAACTCAAAAAAATGTAGCAGGTGTTGCTGTAGAAGCATTACTTAATACTCTTGACCATAAAGTTGGAGTTGCTATTGAGATCTACAAAAAAATCAAAGCTGGTAGTGGCATTGGTAGTAGTGCCGCTAGTAGTGCTGGTGCTGTTTGGGCTGTAAATCACCTTTTAGGCAATCCATACTCTGCAAAAGAATTGGTTGCCTTTGCAATGGAGGGTGAACGGCTTGCTAGCGGTAATGCACATGCAGATAACGTAGCTCCTGCCCTACTTGGAGGATTTACACTTGTTCGTAGCTATGAGCCTCTTGATGTAATAAAATTACATTCACCCAAAGATTTGGTCATGACCGTAATTCATCCCCAAATCGAAGTAAAAACATCAGATTCGCGATCTGTGATCAAACACAAAGTAACTTTGAAAAAAGCAATTCACCAATGGGGAAATGTTGGAGGTCTTGTTGCTGGATTATTTTCTGAAGATTATGACTTGATTAGCAGAAGCCTAGAAGATGTTATTATAGAGCCATTGCGATCTATCTTGATTCCTGAGTTTAATAATGTAAAAGATATTGCCCTTGCAAAAGGAGCATTGGGATCAGGAATATCAGGTTCTGGCCCTTCTATATTTGCATTAAGCAAGGGAATGGATACTGCCAATAATGTAGCACAAGGCATAAAAGAAGTTTATAATAAAACAGGACTTGATTTTGACATACATGTCTCTAAAATCAACAGTCAAGGAATTAAAATAATCGAAGAAATCAACAAATAATGCAATATTACAGTTTAAATAATGATGCCCCAAGAGTAGCTTTTTCTCAAGCTGTTATCAAAGGTCTGGCACCTGATCGAGGATTATATTTTCCTGAAAAAATAACACCACTACCTTCTACTTTTTTTGAAAATATAGAAAATCTTGATAATGTAGAAATTGCTTATCAGGCAATACAACAATTTGTTGGAGATGAAATACCTGAAACAGAGTTAAGAGATATTCTTGCAGATGTTTTAAGCTTTGATTTTCCTGTTGTAGAGATCGAAAACAATATCGCTACTCTAGAATTATTCCATGGCCCAACAATGGCTTTCAAGGATGTTGGAGCTCGTTTTATGGCTAGGTGCTTAGAATATTTTAATAAAAATAATAAAAAACAAGTAACCGTTTTGGTTGCTACATCTGGAGATACAGGAGGAGCAGTCGCTAATGGGTTTTTAGGAGTAGAAGGCGTAGATGTTGTTATCTTATACCCTACAGGTAAAGTGAGCGAAATTCAAGAAAAACAGCTCACTACTTTAGGACAAAACATAACTGCATTAGAGGTAGACGGTGTATTTGACGACTGTCAAGAAATGGTAAAAACTGCTTTTTTAGACACTACCATCACTGATCAAAAACAACTTACCTCTGCTAACTCAATAAATGTTGCAAGATGGCTACCTCAATTATTTTATTTTTTATTAGCATACAAACAAATTAAACACAAGAATAAAAATATTGTATTTTCTGTGCCTAGTGGTAATTTTGGCAACATCTGCGCAGGAATTGTAGCTCACAAATTAGGACTTCCTGTCAGTCACTTTGTAGCATCAACTAATAGTAATGACACTGTAGTAAGGTATTTAGAAACCAAAGAATATACTCCTAAACCATCAAAAGCAACCATCTCTAATGCTATGGATGTTGGTAACCCAAGTAATTTCATACGAATTCAAAAACTGTTTGATAACAGCTTTTCAGCGTTAAGTAACAATTTTTCGGCTTATAGTTTTGATGATAACCAAACCCGAGAAACTATGAAAACCGTTTATAAGAAAAGTGAATATATTTGTGATCCACATGGTGCTGTTGGATATTTAGGGCTCAAAAAACATGGAATAAGCAACGATGAGTACGGTATTTTTCTTGAAACAGCACATCCTGTCAAATTTTTGGATGTGGTTGAAGATACTTTAAACAGAAGTGTAGATATTCCTTCTCAAATTCAAAAAGTAATGCATAAAAAGAAACATAGCATTGCTATAAAAAGCTATGATGAATTAAAAACGTTCTTACTAAGGTAAGAACGTTTTTAATAAAATTTTTATGATGAAATTAAAAGTTAATTCTTAACCAGTGATTTCATTACATTGTATACGATATCCGTTGTTGATGCAAGGTATTTAAAGTTAACAGTTGTATACTTATCCTCACTTTGTCGTACATACGGAGAATTATCTGCGTTTTTAAGTTCTGCAGTAAGTGTTACTGTTTCAAAACCAAAATTAGCAAAGAATCTACTTTCTGGTGTAGCTACTGTTCTTTTATAAATGGGCACAGGAGATTCTATACGATATAATGACTCCAAACTTAGGCTAGATGCCAGCATCTCAATAGCTCTATCCTCATCATTATCCCATCCCATATAATCAGATCTATGCATAGAATGAATTTTATATCCTTCGTCTTTTAATTTTTTGGTAAACATTCTGGTACCAACCATATTGCTTTTCCAATGATCAAAAAATACAATTAACAAATTTTTATTACGTACTTCTAATTCTGTAATTTTCATTGCGGTATAATAAGCAATAGCTATACCTGTAGCGTTATGAACAGCGCCTGGACTATTTTCTACAGTATCAAAATGTGCTGCTAGCACCACATATTCATCACTACCATTGGTAGCAGGAATTTCAGCAAATATATTTGCTCCTGTAAATATTTCTCCTTTTTTGTTTTTTACATTGTAACTATGCCTTTCGGGCTTTAGTCCAATATCTTTTAAAGAATTGTATAAAAAATCGGCAGATGCTTTCCTTTCAGAGGCACTTGCTCTACTTTTTAATTTCTTTTTACCACGTATTGGTTCATGACCAGTCAGTTTGGCAACAATACTTTTTTGGGTGTTAATGATTTCGGCTTCTTTTCGTTCTTGTTCAGTTTGAGCTGGGGCTATCTGAATTGCGAAAATAAATAATAGTAAAAATTCTCTATAATATTTCATTTTGTAGGTTTTCAATGTATTCCCTTTAACACAAATTTATGAAAAATTTGTAATTAAACAATTTTGTACTTTTACGGCTTAAATTAATACTTTAATATGTCATTTGCAAAAATCATACCTTTTATTCTAATAATCTCATTATTTACTCATTGTACAGATAACGATCCTAATAAAAATTTATTAGAGGCTCCTGAAAAATGGAAAGGCGAAATTATTGAATTTCCATTAGAATTCGCACCTTCTTTGTCTTATTCTGGAATTGAATATGTGCGTTTTGCTCCAGATTGGGGAAAAAAAGGGGCTTCAGATCATTTCTCCTATGCATTTTTATGGGATATCAATGAAAACCCACAATTATCATCAAAAAAAATAGAATCTGAAATGGAAACTTATTTTGATGGTTTAATGAATACAGTGAGTAAAGAGAGTGATTTATCAAATAAAGAAATTCCAAAAGCCAAAGCGTTCTTTGAAAAAGTAAATGATTCTGTATTCATTGGAAAAATATTAACCTATGATGCTTTTATCACAAAAGATAAAATTAGTCTAAATTGTATAGTTAATTATCACTATTGTAACAATACTAGCACACATCAGGTTTTATTTAATCTTTCTCCCCAACCTCTAGAACATCCTATTTGGAAAAGATTAAAACAAATTAAAACCAACACTGTTTGTAAATAATATTCTATGAAGTGATTTAAATTTTTTAGATTGAAGCGAAAATTCATGATTTTTTACCGTTTTGAAACCTTTTTCGAGTTGCATAGCAGGGCTACGGGAGGAAAAAAAGTCGAGTAAAGGGTGAAAAAGCATCATTTTTTAGCCAATTGAAAAAGTTTAAATCACTTCTATGTGTAAAAAAACTTTACTATTGCCAATGTGTATCTCTTTTATTCAAAAGAAACCATTGTAACGCTATTATAGTTTTTGCATCGTTTATATGCTGTTTTTGTAATAAATCTTCAATTGTAGAAACAGCATATTTGCATAATTGAATATCTTCATTTTCATTCAACAATCCTCCTCCTGCATATATTTTATCTTTTTTAGAAACTTCACCATAATACAGATGCATACGTTCTGATGAAACTCCTGGAGAAGCATAAAAGGTGGTTATATGCTCAAGAACATCAATCTTATACCCTGTTTCTTCTTTTACCTCACGTATAGCAGACATTTCTGGGTTCTCATTCTTTTCTAGACCTCCAGCAACGATCTCAATAAGCCATCCATTTGTTTTATTAATGGTTGGATAACGAAACTGATTAATCAATAATAAATGATCTGTATCTTTTTCAAACAACAAAACAGCAACACTATCTCCTTGATCCACCATTTCTCTAGAACAAATAATAGACTCTTCTTTATCAAAACAATCATGAGCAAGCATTGCTTTTTTAATTTTAAGAAACCCATTATAAACAATGCTTTCACTTAGTATCTTATACTTCATTATTACAGTACGTTATTCGTTTACTTTACTATGGATAAAAGTACAAAACTATTAGGTTTATTATCGCAACTATTATTTTACGTTTCTCTAGAAAAAGCACAGCATTTCACTTAATATTCTTAAGAAAAATGCTGTGCTTTTTTAGTATGAAGATTCTTACTTTAATTGAATTTTAATGGATTTATAATATAAAGTAGTTGGTCCTTCAAAACCAGAATCTGTTGCTATCATAAGCCACAACTCTCCTTTTCCATTGGTTGTAAGAGTTATAGGATCTTTCAGGTTATTACGGTTTGCTAACATAAATGGTGTAGGTATCTTTTCTGACACCCCTACACTTCCTATTACTTTAAAAACTTCATTTGATTTACTACTTTGTAATTCAGATTTAAAATTAGGTCTTTTATAACTTACCAAAGAATCTTGATTATCAATAATATTTTCGGGTTTATAATTTATCCCTCCTACTCCAAGTGCAATATCAGGGCTACCACCAATACCAATTGCATTTATAGAAGTATTGGATGCTATCTCTATATCAAAAGTAACCTCGTATTCTGTATTTGGTTCCAAATTTTCAAATTTTCGATATACAGCACTAAAAAGATCATCACTATGATTATTACCTGAGATCATGATCGCATCCATATTTTGATCAAGAGGTTCTGGTAATTTTTTTCGTTCGTATTTTAACTCATAAAACGTATCACCTTCTAATGGGTAATCAGAAAATATTGACTCCCACCCTTCTTTACTCTTCTCAAAAGAGAAATTAAATTCAAATGTTTTTTTTGCCACTTCATCATCATCGTGACTGCAACTTACTATTACAATTGAGAATACAGTAATAACTAAACTATATAATATATGTTTCATTCTTATTTTTTGTTTTAATAAAATTGTATTGATTTATTCCAAAAGGCAATTAATAGCCTTTTGTAAAGAGTAATTTTAAGAAGGTATCATGATAATTCTTATTACGTATCAATAAGATGATATTTCTTTGATTTGGTTGCCTTATTCTTTAAAAAAAATTAAAATGTTATACTATTATCAAATGCAACTAAAAATCATTTGTACACCTACATAAAGTTTTTTACATTCGGCCTCAATTTGATAACACTAAAATTCGCTTTGCTATGCAAAATACTGCTTTAACAGAAACTCATACCGCCTTAGGTGCCAAAATGGTTCCTTTTGCAGGTTTTAATATGCCAGTATCCTATGAAGGTGTAACTACAGAACATGAAACAGTACGTAATGGCGTTGGTGTTTTTGATGTATCACACATGGGAGAATTTCTTATTACAGGACCTAATGCTCTTGAACTTATACAAAAAGTAACTTCTAATGATGCTTCTAAATTAGTTGATGGAAAAGCACAATACAGCTATTTACCAAATGACAAAGGTGGAGTTGTTGATGACTTAATTGTTTACAAAATTGCAGATGAAAAATACCTTATGGTAGTCAATGCGTCTAATATAGAAAAAGACTGGGATTGGATTAGTAATCATAATACAATGAATGCAGATATGCGTAATCTATCTGATGAATATTCATTACTAGCAATTCAAGGTCCTAAAGCCGCGCTTGCTATGCAATCACTTACTTCTATAGACCTAGAAGCTATGAAATTTTACACTTTTGAAGTAGCAGATTTTGCTGGAATAGAAAATGTAATTATTTCTGCAACAGGATATACTGGTAGTGGAGGTTTTGAAATTTATTGTAAAAACTCTGAAGTAAAACAGATTTGGGATAAAGTATTTGAAGCGGGAGCTGATCATGGTATTAAACCAATCGGACTTGCGGCAAGAGATACATTACGTCTAGAAATGGGATATTGCCTATACGGTAATGATATTACTGACACCACCTCTCCTATTGAAGCTGGATTGGGATGGGTTACCAAATTCTCTAAACAGTTTATCAACTCAGAAGCCCTTGCCAAAGAAAAAGAGCATGGTGCAGAAAAAAAATTAATTGGTTTTGAATTGGATGATCGTGGGATTCCCCGCCAAGGCTATGATATAGTTGATAATAATGGAGCTGTTATTGGGGTCGTTACCTCAGGAACAATGTCTCCTTCATTAGGAAAAGGAATTGGATTAGGGTATGTACCATCAATCTTTTCTAAACCTGAAAGCAAGATTAATATTCAGATTCGTAAAAATGCTATTCCTGCAACAGTAATAAAATTACCTTTCTACAAAGGCTAATTTTACAATAAAAAATGATATAATTAAGTTTCAAGATTACAGTTGTAATACTTGGAACTTAATTTTTTTATATAAGTATAGTTTTGAAAAGAATTTTGATCATAGGAGCTAGTGGTTTTATAGGTAATTCTCTATACAGAGAACTCAACTCTTATTTTGACACCTATGGGACTTATTGTACAGACAATATGTTCTTTGAAAAGAACCAAAAGTTTTTTCAATACGATATGGAGTCAGAAGATATTTCTATTTTATTAGATAATCTAAAACCAACCATGATCATTGCCGCTCTCAGAGGAAATTTCAACTCTCAATTAGATGCGCACCAACGTATGATACGGTGGATTCAAAAAAAACCTTGTCGACTTCTTTTTATTTCTAGTGCAAATGTATTTGATTCTTTTAGTAATTATCCTTCCTATGAATATGACAAAACATTAAGTGATAGTGTTTTTGGGAGATTCAAAATAAAAATAGAAAATGCATTAATGCGATTACCCGCAAACAAATACGTTATTGCACGTGTACCAATGATTTTTGGTGCTACTACACCAAGAATCCAGGAAATAAAAACACTACATGATCTAGAAGCCCCTATTGAAGTTTTTCCTAATGTAATAATTAATGTAACCTCAATTTTAAAATTAACACAGCAAATACATTATATTATTAATCGCAATAAAAAGGGTATTTTTCATTTAGGCAGTACAGATCTTATTTACCATCTTGATCTTATCAAAGAAATCTGTGACACATTACAATTAGAGAATCCTATTTTTAAACAAGTATATGACTCTAACAATGATCGTTACTTGGCTGTTCTACCAAAAGAAAAAAAGTTACCAAAAAACTTACAGATAACAACACAACAAGTAATAGACTCTGTTATAGTCTAACAATTCTTTATGATTATATTAATAAGAGCATAAATTAGTTTATCTTTTGTTTTAAAAATCCTTATTTTTAGGTTGTGAGAAGAAGAAATAAAA
>NZ_PGUB01000086.1:0-20926 GCF_002924285.1 Aquimarina sp. I32.4
GAAATAGAATTAGATGAAGGTTTTTTTGAAACTGTCTCTATAACAAGGGATAAAACAGAACCATTAAAACGAGGACGGGGAAGTCAGCGTCAATCAACGGTGTTGGTTGCAGCAGAATCAAGAGTATAAGAACAAAATTATAATCCTAAAAAACATAGAACTAAAAAACGTGTAGGATATTTAAAGATGACGGTTATTGAATCATTAAAAAAAGAAGATTTAGCTGTGGTGGTAAAGGAAAAGGTAAAAAAGAATACTAAAATTGTTTCAGACAAATCAAACAGTTATAATAATTTGAAAGAGGATTATAATTTGGATTCTAAAGTGGTTCCAAAAAAAGAAATTAACACAATATTACCATGGGTGCATACAGCAATAAGCAATGCTAAGAGATTGCTACTTGATGTACATCATAGAATAGATGATGATTTTCTTCAAAACTATCTAAATGAATACTGCTTTAAGTTTAATCGAAGGTATTTTGATAATATTTTCGATAGACTGATGGTCGCAGCTGTATCTAATAGATGGAATTATCTTGGGGAAGAAAACGGATAAGCATAAAATAAATAATGTTGAAATAGAAAAGCATCCCAAATTTTTTAGGATGCTTTTTTTATTAATTCAGTTATGATTTCTAAGTTTTTTATTTCTTAGTATCAGTCTTTTTAATATCCTTTGCATTAGTATTTTCGGGAGCTTTAATATTTACCAACTCCAATTCAAAAATAATTTCACTGTTAGGAGGGATTGGTCCAGCACCTCTTTCTCCATATGCAAGGTGAGCAGGTATAAAAAGAATAGCCTTATCTCCTACACTCATTTGTTGAACCCCTTCTTTAAAACCAGGAATCATTCTTGCTTCAGGAGAATATGGCATTTCTATTGGCGCATACCCTCTTGGGTCTGCAGCTCTACGCTCATCATAAACACCTAATTCTTTAGCTTTTTCTGCAATATTTGTATCAAAAACTTTTCCATCAGTAAAATATCCAGCATAATTGATGTTTACTAAATCTCCTTGTTTTGGTTTTTGACCTTCTCCTTTATGAGTAAAAACAATTTCTAAACCACTTTCTAGTTTGGTAGCGTTAGCTTTTGTTTCATTAAACTTAGCAGCAATTGCAGCATTACGCTCTTTTTCAGCTTTTTCTTTTTCAGCTTTTTCAGCTTCAAGAACTTTAAGTTTATCAGTAAAAGCGGTTGCAGTATCAAACCCTTTAGCATTAGAACCTTTACGGATGATGTTAACTTCCATCATTTTTACTTCTTCTTCAGGTTTATTTCCAGATACTGTTTTTACAACTCCAAGGCTGTCAATAACGTCTTGTCCTACAACAATTTCTCCAAATACAGTATGTTTTCCATCTAACCAAGGAGTTTCTTTTAATGTGATAAAAAACTGACTTCCATTAGTATTAGCTCCAGAATTTGCCATTGATAATATTCCTTTAGATTTGTGGCTTAGAGAATCTACAATTTCATCAGGAAATTTATAGCCAGGATCGCCAGTTCCAGTACCAAGAGGGTCTCCAGTTTGGATCATAAAATCTTTGATAATTCTATGGAATATAATTCCATTATAATATTTCTTTCCTTTATAAGTACTGTCAACCATGGTATTGGTTCCTTCTGCCAAAGTAACAAAGTTTGCTACTGTCATAGGAACTAAGTCGTAGTGTAATTTTGCAACAGCCGTTCCTTTGTTTGTGATAATTTCTGCATAAAGCCCATCTTGTAAATCTGGGTATTTTTCATTACAACTGCTAAGAGTTAATGTAATAATGGCTAAGAATAATAAATTTAATTTTTTCATTTTTTGTTAATAAATTAATTTTTTGTTGTTGATTCTTTTCTAATTGTGTTGAGTGTTACTTCTGCTATTAACGGAATATTTGTTCCAATCTTATTATCATCACCATAATATCCGTAAGCTTGATAAGAAGGAAAAAGAAATGTTACCATTTCTCCTTGTTTCATAAGCTTTAATCCTTCTCTAAGACCTAAAAAAAGCTCTTCTTTGTCAATACGATACGTAATAGTTTTTAATTCTTGTTGGGTATAAATTATATTGCCGTTCAAATCCTTTACATTGTAATCAAAGGTTACGATATCTCCAAATTGAGGGGTAGTAGTAGAAATAGAGTCCTTTTTTTTGTAGAAATACCAAAAACCAGTTTCTGATGTTATATAACTATTTAGGCTATCTGTGGTAATAATTTTTTGAATTCTGGCTTCTTCTCGAGCAGCGAGTTCTTTATTTCGTAAGATAGATTCATCGATAAAAGAACCAGATTTTACATTTTTTGGTCTGCGAGCTTCTGGTGTTTTACAAGAAAAACATAGAAAAACAAGACAGAGTGTGTGAAGTACTAATCTCATTGATTCAGGACGTTTTTATAGGCTGGTAAGATACTAATAAATTTTTCAACGGTATCAGATAATGACAGATTACTTCTTCCTCCAGCAGCATTATGATGCCCACCTCCTTCAAAATGATTTCTTGAAAATTCGTTTACAGAAAAATCACCTTTGGAACGCAGGGAGATTTTAATAATTCTTTCTCCCTTATTTTCGATAAAAATAACTGCGAATTTAACATCTAAAATAGAAAGCCCGAAATTAACAAAACCTTCTGTATCTCCTTTTTTAAAACTATGTTGATCTAGTTCTTTTTGAGATAAAGTAATGTATGCGGTATTGTATTCGGGTAATACTCTTAGGTTTTTAAAAGCAATACCTTTTAGTTGAATTCGAGAAAGTGTATTTGTGTCATAAATCTTTTCATGAATCGTGGTGTTGTCTGCTCCTTTATCAATTAGGTCTGCAAGTACTCTATGGGTTGTACTTGTGGTAGATCTGTACCTGAAAGACCCTGTGTCTGTCATTATCCCTACATAGATAGAAGTAGCTATTTCAGGGGTGATTTTATCAAGGTCTCCTAATTTTTCTATAAAATGATAAATCATTTGACAGGTAGAACTCATGCTTGAATCACTATATGTAAAGGTGGCATACGTATCAGGTTGCTGGTGATGGTCGATCATAACAAAAGTACTTTTTGTAGCTGCCAAAATATTTTGCATGTCACCACTCCTAGATAAATGATTAAAATCTAATGTAAAAATAATGTCTGCTTCTATTATTCTATCACTAGCAATTTGCGTATCATTATCATATTTGATAATGTTTTTTTCTCCTGGCACCCATTTTAGAAAAGATGGGTAGTCATTAGGAGTAATAACAGTAACATGGTGTTTTGAAAACTTCAGATAGTGGTACAGCGCTAGACTAGAACCAATAGCATCACCATCAGGATTTTTGTGTGTTACAATTATAATATTTTTTGGAGTAGATAGTAACTCCTTTATTTTATTTGTTTCATTACTATTCATAGGTCAGCGAAGATACAATAAATAATATTTTGGAGATGGTAGAATGCTTTTTTGTAAAAGTTCTAATGTTTGGTAATTGTATATTGAACTTTTGTAGAGGTTGTATGGGGTTGATTCATATGATTATTTTTTGGAGTAGTTAGGGATGCTTTGGAAACGGTGAATAAATGTTATTTGAAGGGATTTCGTATAATAATTCTTGTTTTTGATGCTTTTATATATATTTTTGCACAAAATTTTTAGAAAAATCAGGTATTTATATACCAGAATAATAAATTGAATTACTTCTAGTTAGAAGTGATATATAACAAAAACACACTTATACTATGGCAACAAACAGAACTTTTACAATGCTTAAACCAGACGCGGTAAGAAAAGGATATATTGGTGGTATTGTAGAGCAAATTACAGCTTCAGGATTTAGAATTGTGGCAATGAAATTAACTCAACTTACTACAGATGATGCAGCTGCTTTTTACGCAGTTCATAAAGAACGTCCTTTTTATGGAGAATTAGTAGAGTATATGACTAGTGGTCCTATCGTAGCAGCAATTCTTGAAAAAGAAAATGCGGTAGAAGATTTTAGAACTTTGATAGGAGCTACAAATCCCGAGGAAGCTGCAGAAGGAACTATTCGTAAAAAATATGCAACTTCTATAAGTGAAAATGCTGTGCATGGTAGTGATAGTGATGAGAACGCTGCTATTGAAGGGGCTTTTCATTTCTCAGCAAGAGAGCAGTTTTAAGAACATATTTTTTGCTAAATTCTGAAGAATTATAGCAGAATTTAATATAAGTAAAAGGTGGTAATTTAAAATTACTACCTTTTGTTTTTTTATGACTATAATACTGCTATGGGTAAGAAAAACAGCAGAGTAATGGTAGCTTTTAATAATTTTTCAGGAAGTGGATTTGCTAACTAATTTTTCTTGATGGTATACAACATAAAAAAGACTGCCTAAAAAGACAGTCTTTTATCTATTACAATGTTACTTGTTTGATATAGAATATTGGCTAATTCAAATCCCAGAATAATTTCGTTTCGGCTTTGTCACCACCTATCGCAGTAGAGGCAGATTCCCAGTTTGCACCATTTAATGTTTGTTCTACAATAGGGTACGTATATCTATTAGGAAATCCAGAAACGGCTTCAGTTGGTTTTGCTAGCGTTGGAAAATCTAATAACCTGATAGATGTCCAAGCTTCTAAGCCTCTATTAAATAATGCAATCCATTTTTGATTACCAATAACTTCTTTCCAAGGAGTAGTAGCGGCACTTGCTGCCAGTGCTGTATCGTAATCTACAGTTGCCTGTGCTAGATATGTTACAGCATCTGCATTTGTTCCTCCCCAGCTTTCGATAGACTCAATAATACCAGCATCATAGTGACTTTTGGCAGTTCCACCAACAGCGAAGTTTCTTGCAGCTGCTTCTGCTAATAAAAATTCAACTTCTGCATAGTCAAAAAGTACACCTGGAGTATCTGCAGCGGCTATATAATCAGAGACATGAGAGTGTGAAGAAAAACTAGATGTGCTACCGATTTTTCCTCCTTTATATCCTAGGTATGTTATAATATCTCCTGCTTCTGGTGTTTCAGCAATATTATCAATGCCTAGAGAGGATGTTCCTATTGCTGATATATCTCCAAGGGTTGTTGGACCATTTGAGGCTTTATCTCCTATTTCAATACTTACATCAATTGGGTTTTTTAGGTTTAAAGTTGTTGTGATGCCAGAAGTAGAAGTAGATACGATTGTGTCTACAATTACCTGAGTTCTTTTGAAATATAAAGGCCTTCTAGGGTCTTTTAGATCATTCATATCATTTACAATGGTAGCTCCTGCAACAAAATCAGCTCTTCCGCTTAATACAAGATTTGCATGTATAGGGTTTGTATTTGGTGCAGCAGTCAAATACTTAAAATTAGCATTGTCGGCTCTACTAGTAAATACACCAGTGGTTACGGCAGACTCTACAGTAGTTCTGGCAAATGAATTATCTACATCAGATAATAAGATTCCCATTCTGAGTTTTAAAGAAGCTGCAAATTTTTTCCATAGCGATACATCTCCTTCGTAAATGTTGTCAGCAACTCCAAAGCTTCCTTTACTAGTGTCTAAAGCATCTATAGCAGTCGTTAACCTTGAAATAAGAGCTTTGTATGTAGTTTGACCATCATCATAGGTAGGTAATAGGTTGTCAATATCCAGCGCTTCTGAGTAAGGAACATCTCCAAAAGTTTCTATTAATACACTATAAGCATAGATGGTTAGTATCTCTATTACCTGTAATTTATTTGCTTTGGTTTCTATGTCTTCAGGCAAAGTGTATTCTGTGGCCGTAATAATTTTAGAAGCTTCATCAAGATCTTTTAATACATCTTTATATAAAACACTCCAGTGTGTTGCTGGGATTGTTCTAGTTACCTGATCATAATTACTTTCATCAGTATAGGTAGTTTCTTGTAGGTATTGAGCCCAAAGTTTGGTGTTGTTATTGTTTACGCTTAAATCAACTATTTGGTCTGCTAAGTTTTTCTGAGCTCCTGTGAATAAGGTTTCGCCAGGAACAGAAGATGGGTCTTTGATATTCTCATTCAGACTTTCGAGGTTGTCTGAACAAGAGGCTATAATTACTGCTGTAATTAAAATGAATATTTTTTTCATCTGTGCTATTTTTTTTAGAATTGTAATTTTAAATTGAAACCTATATCTCTTGTAGTAGGTAAAGAACCTACAGAGTACCCTTGTAAGTTACCTGAACTTAATCCACTTTCAGGATCGGCATGTGGAAGGTTTTTGTCAATGATCCATAGGTTAGAACCAATTACACTAAACGAAACATCGTTTAAGAATGTCTTTTTAATGAGTTGTTTAGGGAAACTATAGGTTAAAGAAACTTCTCTTAATTTTACAAAGCTAGCATCGTATACAAAGGCGGCATCTGGTAATCCTCTTCTGTACCCAAAAGCACCAAATCGATCTGCTCTAATTCTTGTTGTGTTTACTGATCCATCAGTGTTAACCCCTTGGTTAATGAATCCGCCTCCATCAGCAAGACTATTTCTTACAGGATTTCTTAGGTCATTGATAAAAGCAGTTTCTTCATATAAACCAGTTGCTTGCCCGTAATATTGATCTAGAGAAAAGATACTTCCTCCTTTTTGAATATCTATCAAGAAGCTAAAAGAAAGATTCTTGTAGGTAAATGAGTTTGATATCCCCATCAGCCAATCAGGGTTGGTATCTCCAATATTATTATTTGATGTGCTTGTTTTTACGTATTGTCCTTGAGCAGGGTTTGGATCATCTTGACCATCCCCATCTTCATCTTGAGGTAAAGTTTCGCGACCATCAACTACTCTTTCTCCGTTTAGGTAGGTGTAATCTGTACCTTGTATGATACCATAAGGTTTCCCTACTTGTGCATTGATTGTGATTCCTCCTTGAAAAGAACCTAATTGTAGGTTTTCTATTCCATCTTCTAGAGATACTACCTTATTTTCATTTTTAGACCAGTTTACATTTACATTCCAAGAGAAGTTTGTAGTTTCTATAGGAGTACCATATAAAGAGATTTCGATTCCTTTGTTTTCGATTTCTCCAGCATTTAAAATTTTGGAAGAAAATCCTGCCGCTCTGGTAATAGGAACCCCAAAGATTTGATCTATAGAATTGTTTTTATAATAAGCAACATCAAAACCTAATCTATTTTGTAAAAGTTTTACTTCTAGACCAAGCTCCATACTGGTGGTGTTTTCAGGCTTTAGATCTGGGTTCTTTTTAACATTACCAACAGAGGTACTTGCACCTCCAATTGGTGTGTTTACAACATAGCTGTCGTATAAGAAATCAAAAGGAGCGCTATTTCCTACTTCTGCATAGTTGGCTCTTATTTTACCAAATGATATAAAATCTGCATCTATAAGATTAGAAAATACAAAACTACCAGCTACAGAAGGGTAATAGAATGTATTATTTCCTTTTGGTAAACTAGAAGAATGATCTCTACGTATGGTTGCATCTAAGAAATAAGTTTCTTTATATCCTAAAGAAGCACTGGCATAGATACCATCTACTCCTAGTTTTTCATCTCTCTCTACAGGAAGAGGAAGTGGCCCTGCACTATTTTGTAAAGAATATAGCTTTGGAACACTCAATCCACCACTAGTAGATGCATGAATCGATTGAAAATGATTTCTTCTCACATTTGTTCCTAATATACCTTTGATGCTAAATTCGTCACTTAAATCTTTGTAAAAGTTGAACATCAAATCGTAATTAGTCTCTGTATTTCTTAAGTCTTTTCTTGCATATCCAGAATTAACAGTTCCTCTGTTATCAGTATCTCCCCCTCCAGAATTAACACCAAATGCAGTGGCAACACTCCCGTTAGCTCTTCGTTCTTCTTGTAATTCAGAATAGGTGTCAGTAGCTACCCTACCAGTAATATCAAACCAATCGGTAACTTTGTAATTTAGAGAAATATTACCTAGAAAACGATTTCTAGAATCTGTTTGAAAATTTTCATGTCGTGCCCAATACGGGTTATCCCAGTAAATTGGTAATGAGCCAATATCAGTATTAGCAGGGTTCCATGTTACATTTCTACGTGTAGCAAAATAGATGTCTTTTTGTTGTTTTATGTCAACATTGGTTTGCCACCATTGTTTAAAATTACCAATGATGTTATCGTTATATCCAGTAGAGTTACGACCTAATCCATCTGTTTTGATGTAATTAGCATATCCAGTAGCGGTTAATTTATCAGTTAATTTGATATTACCACTCATAGAAAAATTATGCTTTTTGATAGAACTATTAGGCATTAAACCTGTTTGGTCAAATTGAGTATAATTTAATCTATAGCTACCTTTATCAAATCCTTTATCCAGAGATATAGAGTTTGTAATGGTTATAGGAGTTTCAAAAAAGGTAATAGGTCCATTTTTTGCGTTTACCCAAGGAGTTGGTGTTCTGTAATTTGGAGAGTCTGGATCAAAAGCATCCCATTGATATACCATAATGTTTGGATCAAATGCAGCTCCATACGATGCATCTTCTGTCAAAGGTGTTACAAAATCTAAAGTACCATCATTGTCAATATCTTTTAGATCTAGATAGCTATCTTCATTAGGACCATAATAAGGACCGTAACCTGCTCCATATTGTTTTTGATATTTTGCAAATGTACTTTTATCAATAGAGCCAAAGGTTAATCCTGAATTAATGGTAACTCCCATTCCTGTAGATTTCCCTCCTTTTTTTGTAGTAATCATGATTACCCCATTGGCAGCTCTAGAGCCATAAAGAGCAGATGCAGCAGCACCTTTTAAAACGTTTATAGATTCAATGTCTTCTGGGTTGATGTCAGAAGCTGCGTTTCCGTAGTCATATTGTCCACCTCGAGCTTGTCCTTGAATTTTTGAATTTGTGTTGGTGTTATTGATAGGGATTCCGTCGATAACAAATAAAGCTTGATTACTTCCTGTTAAAGAGGCGTTACCTCTAATCACTACATTTGTTGAACCACCTAAATTGTTATTTCTTTTAATTTGTACACCAGAAGCTTTTCCTGAGAGAGAATTTACAAAGTTTGCTGTTTTTACTTTATTCAGATCTTCTCCGTCTACTTCTTGAGTGGCATAACCCAATGATTTTTTATCTCTAGAAATACCAAGGGCGGTAACTACAATTTCATCTAATTGAGAAGCGGCTACTTCTAATTGTACATCAATTTTTTTTTGAGTACCTACTATTATTTCTTTATCAGCAAAACCCAGATAGGTAAATAGAAGAGTACTACCAGAAGAAGCATTTAGTGAATATATTCCGTCAAAATCTGTTTGAGCGCCATTATTCGTGCCTTTTACAATAATGTTTACACCTGGTAAAGGCATTCCACTATCGTCTGTGACCTTACCTGCTATTGGGCCTTCTTGCGCAATAGCGAGTTGAGTTACTAATACACATAGAAGTATTAGTAGTTTTTGTGTTAATAATTTCATTTGTGTAATATGATTTTTTTGTTAGATGAACAAGGTTATTAAGAAAATTAACGTAATAAGCGCAATGATTATAGTTTAACAAAAAATTAACCTTGTTTTTGTAAGGATGTTTGGTTTGTTGGATTGAATTTTTTTAAGAGTGAGTAATATTTTGGTAACTAAGTTAAAATAATGAGAAAAACATTGTTATTTTGTTAATTGTATGTGGCTTAATAATTGAGGTTATGTTTTGATTTTTTATTTAAACTATTGATTTTTATTGATATATGAGGTTGTGTTAATGTCTTTTTTGTAAAATAAGTTTTTTGTGAAATTTGATATAAAAAATGCTTTTTTTTACAACTGTAATGTGGTTATAAGATAATAAAGAGTGTGGGTGGTTTTACAGAAAAAAAGATGTCGATAAATGATCAGAGGATGTTTGTGTAAGGAGTAATGTTGTATACTGTTATGACATTAGAGAGTAAACAGGGCAGCACTAAGTATGATTTTGTGAGTTTTGTAATGTAGGTAATATTATAAAAAATGAGACTTTTTTGGGTATATTACTGGGGAGACATGGGTAAAGAATATAAAAGATAATTATCTCAATATTAATTTTGTGATTAATTCTTTTGTTAATTCTTCATTAAGATTATCAATGATTTTTTGTTTTCCATAGCTTAGTTCTTCTCTAAGGACAGATGAGGTAAGTTCCACAAATAATGTTTCTCTTTCTAATTTGATATTTTTAGTGTATTTTGTTATTGCTGGTCCCATTATTTTTTCCCAAACATCACGTACAGCAACTTTATCTAACCCTTTTTGTAGGTTGTTATCTGTGACAAAGTTTTTTAAAACTTGCTCTAAAGTTTGATGTTCTTGGTGTCTTTTTTTCATTATAATTCAATCTTTTGGTACCGTCGGTAAAAATACACATTTCCTGTCTCATTCTTGATTACTATTTCATTTTCTTCTACAGAAATAACTGTTTCTACCCAAGAGGCAAACGAAGTTTTGTAGTGTAGTCTTAGGCTGTCATTCTCAATGCGTAACGTAAATATTTCACTTGTTCCTGTTGTGGTGAAACTTCCATCAAATTTTGGTTGTACCTTTTTGCGTATACCAGCGGTGTCGTTAATTTGAAAAAAATCAATGTTTTGATTGAATTTGTATTCTTTTTCATTGCCATTTGCCATTATTACTTTTTTAATTTCCCAATACCCATCTAGATATTGAGTATAGTTTTTTGGGTTATTTTTAGAGCAAGAAATAAAAATACTGATGATTAATATTGAATATAAAAAATATGTATTAAGTCTTTGGTTCATATGTAAATGCTGTGGTTTTTTTATTTTGTTTGCGAAATAAAATATTGTTTACAATTTTTTTAATCGCTAATTATATTAAGATGTAATGATATTAAGATGTAATGATATTTAGGTTTATAGTTTAATGATTTTGTATGATTGCGATATTTTTTTTACTACATCTTCTGTTCTGTCAGCATGTGTATCACTGATAAATAACTGTCCAAAATTTTGATCGTCTACCAGTTTTATGATATGCTCTACTCGTTTTTCGTCAAGTTTGTCAAAGATATCATCAAGTAAGAGTATAGGATTTACTTTACTCTGTTGTTTTATAAAATCAAATTGAGCTAGTTTCAATGCGACCAGGAAAGATTTTTGTTGTCCTTGACTTCCGAATTTTTTAATAGGATGGTCGTCTATTTCAAAAGATAAATCATCCTTGTGTACCCCAACTCCTGTGTATTGTAGTATTCTATCTTTGGATAGGTTTTGTTCTAAAAGGGATAGTAAATCTGTTTCTGCTAGATTACTTTGATACGATAAAGAGACACTTTCTTTGCCAGAACTTATAGTTTGATATCTGTCTATAAAAATGGGGATAAAAGTTTCTAAGAAATCTGTTCTTTTTTTGAATATGATAGTGCCATATTCAGATAATTGTTGGTTGTATATATCTAGTGTAGAAGGGTCAAAAGTGTTATTTGCTACAAAGTATTTTAATAAAGAATTACGTTGTGATACAGTTTTAGTGTATGATAATAAAGTCTTTAGGTAAGATTGATCACTTTGAGAAATTACGCCATCTATAAACTTACGACGAGTGTGGCTCCCTTCTGTGATTAAATCTCTATCTGTTGGAGAAACAATAACCAAAGGTAGAAAGCCAATATGTTGACTAAGGGTATCGTATGCTTTTCCGTTACGTTTTATTATTTTTTTTTGCCCTTTTTTTACACTTACAATAACTTTTTCGTCTCTTTTTTCTTTTTGGTAATGACTGTTTATGACAAAAAAATCTGTAGTATGTCTGATATTTTGACTAGTAACAGGATTGAAGTAGCTTTTGCCAAAAGATAAGTGATAGATGGCATCAAGAACGTTTGTTTTTCCAACACCATTGTTCCCTACGAAACAATTTATTTTGTCATCAAATTCAAAACTGACAGATTCAAAATTTTTATAATTAAGTAAAGAAAGAGATTTTAAAATCATAAAACGGCAACCATCAGAGAATTCTTACTTTAATGAGTTTCTTAGTTAATTTGCGCAAATTATTGAAAAATAATAAATAGTTGTGCTTTTAATTATGAATAAAAATTTTATTTTTGCCGTTCATTAAAGAAAATTTATGGCAACTTACAAGAAACGAGGATACAAACCAAAAAATAAGGTTGAAGAAGTTGAGCAGATAGAAGAGCATTCAACTACTGCTGAGGTGTTTAATACCTTGGATGAGGGAGCTTCAAAAACCGAAGAATGGGTTGCGGCCAATCAAAAATATATATTAGGCACCGTTGGATTAGTAGCGCTTATTATACTAGGATATCTTGGGTTCCAGAAATTCATACAAGAACCAAAAGAGCAAGAGGCTGCAAATGAGATGTTTACTGCGCAACAGTATTTTGATAATGCTGTGAATGGTAATTCTAAAATTAGTGATTCATTATACAGCTTAGCTCTTAATGGAGGCGAAGGTAAATATGGGTTTTTAGAGATCATTGAAAACTACGGTGGTACTAGTGCAGCAAATAGAGCAAATTACTATGCAGGCTTTTCTTATCTAAATATGAATAAGTATAAGGAGGCAATTGACTACTTGAGCGATTTCAAGGGTGAAGATGACATGTTAGGGCCATTAGCTATTGGAGGTATAGGAGATGCTTTTTCTCAACTAAATCAGCCAGAGGAAGCTCTTGGGTTTTATGAGAAAGCTGCAAAAGTAAAAAGTAATGAGCTTGTTACACCAAGGTTTTTATTAAAAGCAGCGGTTACGGCAATATCTCTTGGTAAGCCAGAAGTAGCAGTTCCTTTTTTAGAGAGAATTAAAGAAGAATTTCCTAAAAGTGTAGAAGCGAATCAAGTTGATGTACACTTAGGTAAAGCGCAAGCAATGAAATAGTTTATGATTTTGAGTTAGTGTTTTGTATGCAAATACCACTATACTTTAAAATAATAACTTATAAACTTATATGGCTACAGAAGATAAGAATTTATCACAATACGATAAAGCAACAATCCCAAATGCGAAAAATTTTCGATTTGGGATTGTTGTTTCAGAATGGAATGAAGAAATAACACAAGGTTTGTTTCAAGGAGCTTTTGATGCTTTTATTGATTGCGGAGCGGTAAAAGAAAATATCGTTCGGTGGGATGTGCCAGGGAGTTTTGAACTGGTGTATGGGTGTAAAAAAATGCAAGAATCATACGATATGCTAGATGCTATTATAGTTATTGGTTGTGTGATTCAAGGAGAAACAAAACACTTTGATTTTGTGTGTGAAGGAGTTACTCAAGGGATCAAAGATCTTAATATAGCTAATGATATTCCTGTGATTTTTTGTGTGCTTACAGATAACACATTACAACAATCTATAGATCGTTCTGGAGGAAAACATGGTAATAAAGGAACAGAAGCGGCAATCGCAGCTATCAAAATGGCTCAATTACGAAAAGATGCCAAGTTTTAACTTTTTTTCACCCCTCTAATGATTGGTGCTTGTATGCTATTTGTTGGTGTTATTTGTAATGTATAGTGGTAGTAAAACAAGGGTGATTGATTTACAAGGGTGTAGGTGTGGATGAAATATAACTTTTTAGAAATATTTATATCAAAATAAAGAATTTTTTGTTATATAGTCTTAAACGGCATAATCCTTGTTGTTTATGTTTTGTGTTATTGTAATGCTAAAAGCTTTAGAATGCAATGCATTTTGAGTATATTTGGATAATATAAAGATAGAGTAGATTGTGAAGTTAAGCATCCCTAAAAGAAGAAAAAACAGAAGATTCAACTACACGCCTAGGTATTACGAAGGTAAAAGTGAAGGTAATATCTATGATTTTGAAAATAGAATTACAAAATATAGGGATACAACAAATGATATAGATTTTGGTGCACATTGGGCAGAAGCTCGAACATCAAGTCGTACTCGTGGCAATCGTGAAATCAATAGAAGAGTCATATATGTTGTGATATTATTGGTTTTCGTTTTTTTATATATAATAGATTTTGATTTATCCATATTTACTGCAAGACGATAAATGTCTGATATTATTCAATTATTACCAGATCACGTAGCAAACCAAATTGCTGCAGGAGAAGTGGTTCAAAGACCAGCTTCACTAGTAAAAGAGTTGTTAGAAAATGCTATTGATGCAAAGGCTACTCATATTAAATTAATCATTAAAGAAGCAGGTAAAACTCTTGTACAAGTTATTGATAACGGAGTAGGGATGAGCGCTACCGATGCTAGACTGAGTTTTGAGCGTCATGCAACTTCAAAAATAAGAACAGCAGAAGATCTTTTTCAATTAGATACCAAAGGCTTTAGAGGGGAGGCTCTAGCTTCTATTGCGGCAATTGCCCATGTAGAGTTAAAGACCAGACAGAAAAAAGACGAAGTAGGAACAGAGATAAAAATAGAAGGGAGTACAATAGTATCTCAAGAAGTATGTGTTACACCAGTAGGAACTTCTATAAGTGCGAAAAACTTGTTTTATAATATTCCTGCCCGACGTAACTTTTTGAAATCTAATGCGGTAGAACTTCGACATATTATTGATGAATTTCATCGTGTGGCGATGGCGCATCCTACTATAAAGTTTGATATGTACCATAATGGTACTGAGGTTTTTAATTTGCCAATATCAAAACAGCGTCAACGTATTGTAAATATTTTTGGTGGAAAAACTAATGAAAAACTCGTTCCTGTAAAAGAGGAAACCGATTTGGTTACTATTAGTGGTTTTGTTGGGAAACCTGAATATGCCAAACGTACCCGAGGGGAACAATTTTTCTTTGTCAATGATAGGTTTATAAAAAGCGCTTATCTCAATCACGCAGTCAATGCGGCTTTTGAAGGATTATTGAAAGAAAAAACGCACCCAAGTTACTTTTTATATCTTACTGTAGACCCTGTGTCTATTGATATTAATATTCACCCAACCAAAACCGAAATAAAATTTGAAGATGAACATGCATTATATGCAATGTTACGTTCTTCTATAAAACATAGCTTAGGGCAATTTAATGTAGCGCCTGTATTAGATTTTAATAGAGATTCATCAATGGATACTCCATATGAATATAAAGGGAAAACTGCTCAGACACCTATGATAGAGGTGGATCGAAGTTTTAACCCATTTGCAGAAGAAAATGGTGATGTGTCTGAAAAAAAAGAAACCTTTTCTAGTAAAAGTAATTATACACCTTTCAAAAAAGAAACCGCAGGAAGTTGGGAGAATTTGTATGTTGGATTAGAGTCAGATATGGGTACATCAAAATCAGAGGAAAATGATTTCTCCTCAGTAGAATTTGAAAGTGCAGAGGTTACTGGTTCATTATTTGAAACAGATGAGAAAAAAGTAGGGCATCATACTACCTACCAACTTAGAAAAAAATATATTGTCACTACCATAAAAAGTGGTATGGTTATCGTAAATCAATACCGAGCTCACCAACGTATTTTATACGAAGAGTTTTTGCGTAATATTACTATGGCAAGTGCAGTAAGTCAACAATTACTATTTCCTCTTGTTCTTTCTTTTTCTCAAAAAGAAATAGCTCTTTTAGAGATTGTAAAAGAACAGTTAGAAAATACAGGATTTGTTTTTGGTGGGTTATCTCCTGGAGAAGTAAAGATAACTGCAATACCATCGGTTGCTACAGAAAAAGAAGTAGCAGAACTATTAGAGAAATTAGTAAGTGATTTAGAGAATGAAGTACCAGATAGTAGTTTTTCGCAAACAGATTTACTAGCTAAATCAATTGCTAAAAGCATTGCTATACGTTCTGGAGTAGAATTAGCTCCAGAACAACAACAATATATGGTAAATAGCCTTTTTGCCTGTACAGAACCTACAGTAACACCAGATAATAAGCCAACTTTCATCACGTTAACAGTAGATGAAATTGATAAGAAATTTTAAAAATAAATGGGGAGAATTACAGATACAGTAAAGGGGATATTAATTATAAATATCATTTTTTTTATAGGGTCATCAACCTTAGGTGATAGAGCGTTTGAGTGGTTTGCACTTTGGTTTCCAAAAAATGATAATTTTCAAATATGGCAGCTTGTATCTCATATGTTTATGCATGGAGGCACAGGGCATATTTTCTTTAATATGTTTGCCTTGTATATGTTTGGTAGTCACTTAGAAAACTCAATAGGACAAAAGAAATTTCTTTTTATTTATTTTTTCTCAGGTTTTGGGGCAGCAGGGTTTCAGTTATTATTTACTTATTTCCAATTTGGCCCAGGGTATCAGGCGTACTTAGATGCAGGGCTTACGCCATCAGCAATTAATGAATTTATACAAAATACGATTTCATCTGGGCAATATCAAGTTTACCCTAATATACCACAAGAGGTTACCGAAAAGATGATTGGAGCTTATGTGACTCCAATGGTAGGAGCTTCAGGTGCTATTTTTGGAGTATTAGCTGCATTTGCGGTATTATATCCTAATTTGCCACTATATATTATGTTTATACCTGTTCCTATAAAAGCAAAATATTTGATAGGAGGGTATTTCTTACTCGATTTGTATGGTGGAATAACAGGACAAGCTATCTTGGGGCCTTCTAATGTTGCTCACTGGGCACATATTGGGGGTGCAGTAATTGGATTTATCACAATGTGGTACTGGAAAAAGAATTCGTTTAATAATAAACGGTGGAATTAATATGACAACTAATAATTTATTGTATCAGTTCAAAACGGCTAATATTGTAATTAGATTGATTGTTATCAATGCAGCATTGTTTTTGTCTGCTACATTGTGTTCTTGGATTTTTAAAACGAGTCCAGGGATATTGATGAACTGGTTTGTGTTACCAGTAGATCCAGGGTCGTTATTATTTCAGTTTTGGAGTGTACTTACCTATAGCTTTTTACATTTTGACTTTTGGCATATTTTCTGGAATATGTTGGTGTTGTATTGGTTTGGGCCATATGTATTGAATCTCTTTACAGAAAAAAGATTTCTTACTATATATTTATTAGGAGCTATTTGTGGAGGGGTGCTATTTGTTGCGGCGTATAATCTTTTCCCAGTTTTAAATGGTTCTCTAGCGTATTTGATAGGTGCTTCTGCAGCAGTGCGAGCTATTATGATTTTTATAGCAGCATATACTCCAAACTCAGAAGTACGAATTATATTTTTTAATGTCAAATTATGGCATATAGGAGTTTTTGTTGTACTTTCTGATCTTATACAGATACCAACTTCTGCCAATGCAGGAGGATTGATAGCTCATCTAGGAGGAGCTATTTTTGGGTATATGTACGCAGTTCAGTTAAAAAATGGAAAAGATATAGGGGAGTGGTTTGAAAAATTAATGGATAGAATTGCGGCTTTGTTTATCTTCAAAAAGAAAAGCCCTTTAAAGACGGTTCATAAATCAAAAACATATAAGAAAACTACAGCGAGAACTAAAAATTCTTCAACTAAAACTCTTAATCAACAGCAAATAGATGCTATTTTAGATAAAATTAGTAAAAGTGGTTATGATAGTTTGACAAAAGAAGAAAAGGATTTTTTATTTAAAGCAGGTAAGGAGTAAGTATGAGAAAGATATTACAAAAGATCATCTTTGTGATGAATTCTATAGCTGCTTTTGCACTATTATTATCTTATCTATTGCCATACGTATCACCCAAAATGTTTCCTTTATTATCGGTTTTGAGTTTGGCTGTACCTGTTTTGATATTGATTAACGTATCATTTCTATTCTATTGGGCTATTTTGTTTAGTAAGCGGTTAATTCTTTCTTTTGTAGTGCTGATTTTAGGGGTGTCACATGTGTCCTCACTATATAAGCTCAGAGGGAAATCTATGGATAAAATAGAAAACAGTATTTCGTTAATGAGTTATAACGTACATAGTTTTAATCGTTTTTATTGGATAGATTCAAAAACAATACCCCAAGACATTTCAAAACTGGTACGAGAACAGAATTCTGATGTTTTTTGTGTGCAAGAATATTATAATAATCCAGATACCAATTTTAAACAATATCCATATAAATATCAGGAGTTTAATGATAATAATGGGGAATTGGCATTGGCCATTTTTTCACAATTTCCGATAGTTAATAAAGGCTCTTTACATTTTAAGAAAACAGCAAATAATGTGATTTTTGCAGATTTGGCACTTCCTAAAGATACAGTTAGAGTGTATAATGTTCACTTGCAGTCACATAGTATTAGCTCTAAGACAGATGAGTTAGCCAAAGCAGATTCCCAGAAACTACTGAAACGAATTAGTAATTCGTTTAAAAAACAGCAAGTTCAGGCAGAGCAACTATTGACACATATGGAATCTTCTCCTTATAAAAATATAGTGATGGGAGATTTTAATAATACAGCATATTCATATGTGTATGATAAAATTAGGTCAGAAAAATTACAAGATACTTTCAAGAATGCTGGAAAAGGCTTTGGTAAGACGTTTAATTTTGAACTCTTTCCTGCACGTATTGACTTTATTTTAGTTCCTGAAGAGTATGAGGTGTTTAGTTTTCAAACTTTTGATCAAGAACTTTCCGATCATTATCCTATACTCACTCAAATTGGTTTTTGAATTTTATTCTTACTAGTCTATTGTTAGAAAGAGTTTTGGGGATGCTTGGTAGTCTATGAAAATAAATTATACCAATTACACTTTGAATTTACTGTAAAAGGGAATATCAACTATTTTTTGTTTATGCAAAGAAGAAAAATTCAGCATAGCCATTAGCTACGGTTAATTTTTCTTCTTTGCATAGGCGGAAAAGAGAATTTTATTACGGTAAATTCAAAGTGTAAATGGTATTACTTTGATTGTAAGTATTGCTCGCCAAATTTAGAGAAAGTTATATGATGTAACCTGCTTATTTTTGCGTTTGATAATGACTATTTTATGTACGCATGATTTTTCAGGATCTAATGATGTAAAGGGTTTAATGTTAAGTTACTGATTAATGGCAGCCTGTAGTGTGATGAAAAAATAACGAATACATGTGTAATGGGCTAAAAACAGTTATTTGCAGTAGATTTTTTATCATGATCTAAATGGGATAACTTTAAAAACAAAAAAAACACCTATATTTAAAGAATAAAGGTGTTTTTTTTCTAATAGAGCGTGCTTAAAATAAATTAAATAAAAGGCCCAATATTATGGTTGTATTGAAATTTTAATTCCTGTATTTGTAGGATTAAAGGATTTTATGTTGTTTTTAAAGTATAAATTATACGTTCCTGAATCAATATTATTTTCAATTTTAAAAGAAAGTGTTCCATTACTTTCTTTTTCATAAGTCTTAAGATTAAAAGTGTTTTCTGAATTGCTTAAGATTACTTCACTGTAATTGGTTAGTTTATCCAAATCTCCTGATGTATATGTGAAAAACAAATGATCTCCTTCAATAATAAGATTTTCCCCCTTTGTAAGTGTTGATCTAATAACGGAAGTAATTATAGGTTTATTACCAACAACTACATCAATAAACTCTCCTTTCTTATTCTTAAAGTCAAAAATTCTTTCTTTTCCATCTTTCTCGATCATTATTTGATAACCAGTTCCAGAATCGGGTAAAGTATTTGAAAGATCTGGCATATACAAATATATATTATCATGAAAAATAAGATCTGCTGAATAAAAATGTAAAGGATATTTAATATCATTCTTTTTTAAATAAAAAGAATAAGAATCAATAACATGAGGATCAAAATCCATGACTGCTACAAACATTTCTCCTGGTAATAATAATGTACTAGGTGTAGTAAAAAGATCATTTTCTATGTACTTAAATAGAAAAAGCTCTTCTTTATCAATTCTAAATGAATTACTTTCTGCAAAATTATCATGTTCGATACTCATAAATATTTGGTAATAGCCATTAGAAAAATCATCAGGTAATTTAACAGTGACCTCTTTAGTTTGATAATTTAATCTTTGAATTGGTAAAATATATTGATCCGTATCGCTCAATAATTTTACTTTAATACTATCTTGTATAGGGTTCAGTTCATTAACAAAGAAGGAGAAATCTCCTCCAGGTACAATTCCTTTATAGGTATCTTTATCAATTTTATTTATACTTAGATGAGTTAAACTATTGTCTAAAATCACAATATAATTTTTTTCTTTTTTTTCTTTGGAAGTAACTGTGTATTTAACAGGATTAGTAAAATCCATCGCAATACCTGATTTAGGATTTATAGTTGCGCTTTTTGATATTTTAATAACTGGAATTATATTTTTAACAGAAACATTATTTGGCAATCTATGAATTATTGTGTCTTCATAAACAGTAGCTTCATGAGTGTCAAAGCTAAATGAAAGTATATTGTTCTCAAAGCTTTCTAGAGTAGGGTTTCTTATGCTCATATCTTCATCCTCTGGCACACTATCCTCAGAAGAACAGGAGTATAAAAAAATAAATGACATAACAATTAAAAAGTAAGTTGGGGAATGTTTTTTCATCTTGTTTTTTTGGTTTTAAATAATGAGGCGCAAAAGAACACTAAATTATTTAAAAAAAGAGTTAAGAATACGTGAATATTTTAATTTTAAGGGTAAGAATCTTGTTGTAAATACTTTTAGGAAGAACGAGAGAGACTAGATAGGATTTGTGAGAAATATTCTTGATTTTCGTTCTTTCTATTTATTCTTACAATTTTTGTTTTGAGATTACTGGAATATCTAGTTTTGTTAGTGTTTTGACCCCTATAAAACAAGAGTAATCTTTTAAATTTGGATTATTAATTATGCTACTCTATTTTTCATTAAAATTAAGTGTTTGTCTTTGTTCCATTTTTCCATAGGAGTTATTCTTCCCAATAGTCCATGATGCCTTACGTTGTTATAGAAAACCACATATCTTTTTAGTATTTGTTGAATCTCTCCAAATGTTCTATACTCAAATCGTTGAAAGACTTCTTTTTTAAGTATTCCATGATAAGCTTCTACATGTGCATTTTCCTCTGGTGTAGCAACATGAGTAAACTCTTGACTTACCCCT
>NZ_PGUB01000087.1:0-20199 GCF_002924285.1 Aquimarina sp. I32.4
ATAGTCTACCTAGCTTACTCTCTTTCCAACTTTCCTCTCTTGTTAGGTACATAGCCCCATCTACACTAACATAATGAAGTTCATCCGCTTTACCTGATTCATATTCTTTATAAACCAGATTTTTGATAACCGCATTATCAGCATCTTCAATCCATTGTCCATATTTGTGGCAAACACGCTCTATTTGCTTGGCATTGACCCCTGAACCTGTCAAATTATTGATCACATCTTCTGCTTCACTAAATACCAAATACTAACCCATATAGCACATGGTTTCTTGAGCCAAACTACTAATACCCATAAAACCTGGAGATTGAGCAATAACATGAGACTTGCAGGATTCTATCTTTCCAAATCTGGTTTGTAGTTTTTTTTTAAGTTCTTGCTCTTGGGAACACGACCAACAGATAATTGTAAAACTTCTTGCTCAACATTTGACATCATTGCAGCGTACGTAGATTCGTATTGATATCCATTCTCCATACGAGAAGGATCAGATAACCATTGTTCAAAATGTTTGTCGAAGATTAACGAGGCTTGAGTCTTTATATCCATTAAATATGTTTCTAATAAAAATACTAAATTTTAACAAAAAGGGAAATTTGTCGTAAACCCAAAAAAAGGAGACTAAACTTAGCGTAGAACGATTATATAGATTAGCAGAAATCCTAGAAATACCAGTAATTGATTTGCTAGATATTAAGGCTAAAAATATTTACAATCAACATATGCAAAACCAGTCTATTGATCATCAAGAAATAGAAAACCTCTATCAAGAGAGTAAAGAAAAAATGGAAAAGATCATTGCTTTATACGAAGCTCGATTACAGGATAAAGATGATCTAATTGCTCTTTTAACCAAAAAGTAATTTTAAAAACTTCAATTCTACTTCCTACCAAAATCTGCAGGTATTTCTCCCCATGCTTTGGTTTCCCATTTTACAATGGTAGTAGTATAGGTGTTTTCTTTTAGCCATGTTATGGCTCGATCCACCAGCTCAAACATCGCTTTATTTTTTGGAGTTCTTTTTAGTTTTGTTCTACATGTTTTTTGTTTTACCCATCCTATTGCTATTTTAGAATCAGAATAAATAATGCGATCACTATTTTTCTTTTTGAGGTAGGCCAACCCATGAACTAATGCCAAAAATTCTCCTATATTATTTGTTCCTTGTTTAAAAGGTCCTTGGTGAAAAAGTTGTTTTTGCGTTTGGGTATCTACGCCTCGATACTCCATCTTACCAGGATTACCACTAGAGGCTGCATCTACCGCAATAGAATACAGATTAGGTTCTCCTATTTTTGACAATTGTGCTGCAGTAAGTGTTTTTTTAGGTTTACTTTTTCCTTTATAATCATCATAATTCCCGTTGTATGCCTTTTTGGCAACATCAAAAGAATCAAAAGATTTATATTTTGCTCCTGCATACCCTGCTACTGCAGCCTTACAATCTTTCCAGCTTCTATAAATTCCTGACTTATGCCCTTCCCACACTACATAAAACTTCTCTTTCTTAGCCATTACTATTAATTGATTGTTATTAATTTTGGATGTAATATATCACAAACCATAGGGTCATTTTGTAGGAAATAGTAGTTTTTCTATAACAGCAGGAAAATGCTTATACTCTAATTGATGTATTGCCTGAGCAACATCATCAGCAGAATCTTCTTCAGATACAAGTGTTTTTGCTTGAAAAATGATCGCCCCTTCATCATAATGTTCATTTACATAATGAATAGTGATTCCGCTTTCTTTTTCTTTATTTCTTACTACAGCTTCATGTACATGGTGGCCATACATTCCTTTACCACCATATTTTGGCAATAGAGCTGGGTGCACATTTATAACTTTATCAGGAAAAGAATCTATGATCTTTTTCGGAAAAATCCATAAAAATCCAGCAAGGACAATTACATCTGGTTTGGCATCTTTTAAGACATTAAGTACTTCATTTGTGTCATAAAATGACGCTTTGTCAAAGTGTAAAGCCTTTACCCCCAGTGCATGAGCTCTTTTTAATACTTTGGCACGCAGGTTGTTAGAGAACACATGTGTAACCTCAGCAATTTTTTGCTCATGGAAATATTTTATGATATTCTCGGCATTGGTACCAGATCCGGAAGCAAAAATTATAATACGTTTCATAAAGATTGGAAAATTGTTAATTTAGAGAACACAAAAAAAATAATTATTATTCATTTTTAGGTAGCAAAAACGCAATACTTCGCTATATTTGATAAAATACAAGCACATTTTTATGGGATTGTGGGGTTTTAAAATAAAGTTTTTTATTTTTGCCACCTAATTTAAAAATTAAAATTAAACATTATGTCAGACATTGCATCAAGAGTAAAAGCGATAATCGTTGACAAATTAGGAGTAGACGAAAACGAAGTTGTAAATGAAGCTAGTTTCACAAACGACCTAGGCGCTGATTCGTTAGACACTGTAGAATTGATCATGGAATTCGAAAAAGAATTTGACATTCAGATTCCAGACGATCAAGCTGAGAACATTGCAACAGTAGGTCAAGCAATATCTTATATTGAAGACGCAAAGTAGTAATAACTTCACGACAAAATATGAATCTTAAGCGAGTTGTAGTCACAGGACTAGGTGCCTTAACACCTATCGGTAACAATATTGATGAATATTGGAATGGATTAGTAAATGGTAAGAGCGGTTGCGCTCCTATCACTTATTTTGATACCGAAAATTTCAAGACTAAATTTGCTTGCGAAGTCAAAAATTATTCTCCCACAGATTATTTTGATAGAAAAGAAGCACGCAAGCTTGATAAATTTGCCCAATATGCTATTGTATCTTCTGAAGAAGCTATAAAAGATGCGGCTATTGACCTTGAAAAGGTTGATAAATTTAGAGTTGGTGTGATCTGGGGAGCTGGTATTGGTGGAATAGAGACTTTTCAGGAAGAAGTAATTGGTTATGCCAATGGGAATGGAACACCACGTTTCAATCCTTTCTTTATCCCGAAAATGATTGCCGATATTGCTCCTGGACATATTTCTATAAGAAATGGTTTTATGGGACCTAACTACACCACAGTATCTGCTTGCGCTTCTTCTGCAAATGCAATGATTGATGCTCTAAACTATATTCGTTTAGGTCATTGTGATATCATCATTACAGGAGGAAGTGAAGCTGCAGTTACTATTGCTGGTATGGGAGGATTTAATGCGATGCACGCTTTGTCTACAAGAAATGAAAATTCAGAAACTGCCTCTAGGCCATTTGATGCAACCAGAGATGGTTTTGTACTTGGTGAAGGTAGTGGAGCACTCATTCTTGAAGAATATGAACATGCAAAAGCACGTGGTGCTAAAATCTATGCCGAAGTTGTTGGTGGTGGAATGTCTAGTGATGCTTATCATATGACAGCTCCTCATCCTGACGGAATAGGCGTAGAGCGTGTAATGCTTAATTGTTTAAGAGACGCTGGGGTAAATCCAGAGCAGGTAGATACTATTAATACACATGGTACATCTACTCCATTAGGAGATGTAGCAGAATTAAAAGCAATTACCAAAGTTTTTGGAGACCATGCACCCAACATCAATATCAATTCAACAAAATCTATGACTGGACACTTACTTGGTGCTGCAGGGGCAATAGAGGCTATTGCTTCTATCCTTGCTATGCAAAAAAGTACAGTACCACCAACGATCAACCATACTACAGTGGATGAAAAGATAGACCCTACGTTGAATTTGACATTAAACAAAGCTCAAAAACGTGACATCACATACGCAATGAGTAATACTTTTGGTTTCGGAGGTCATAACGCTTGTGTGTTATTTAAAAAATTGAACGAATAATGAATATTATTCGAAACATACTAAATTCCCGCTCTGAAAAGAACGGGAATTTTTTTTCTAAAATCCAGAAAATCGTTGGTTTTAAGCCTCGTAGCATACATCCTTATGAAAAAGCATTTACACATAGATCCTTGAATTTAAAGGATAAAAAAGGAAATGCTGTCAATTTTGAAAGATTGGAGTTTTTGGGGGATGCCATGCTGAGTAGTGTCATTGCTGCGCATTTATTTAAAGAAGTTCCTGAAGGAAATGAAGGGTATCTAACCAAGATGAGGGCAAAAGTAGTAAGTAGAAAACACCTAAATGAACTAGGGAAAGACCTCAACTTGATAGAACTGGTACGAACCAATATCCCTAAATCTCAATTTGGAATAAATATACATGGAAACCTTTTTGAAGCACTCATTGGTGCTATTTATCTAGATCGTGGTTTTATGTCCTGCGAACGATTTATTAAAGAGGCTGTAATTGACCCATATGTAGATATAGAAAGCCTCGAAGGGCAAATTATTAGCTACAAAAGTCTACTGATAGAATGGTGTCAAAAAGAAAAAAAGATCTTCAACTACGAAGTCTATGAGGACACTGGTAAAGATGAAATGAAACATTTTGCAGTAAAATTAAGAATAGATGACAAGGTCGTTGCCAAAGCACGAGCAACTTCAAAAAAGAAAGCTGAAGAAAAAGCTTCAAAAAGAGCCTACTTCGCTTTTCAATCCAAAATAAACATGTAAGAAGTCACAAACTACTTCTATTTACTATAACAAAAGATTACTCTATATCTTTAAAAAACTCTTTTAAAGAAATATCGTGTATATCACAAATTTTCATAAGAGATTTTAGTGTACAGTTAGCACCTTTTTCTAAACGCCAATAGTTCTTTCTATCGACACCTTTATCATGGGCAAACGTTTCATAACTAGTATAACCAGCTTTAAACCTTAGTTGTCTAATACGCTCTCCAATGATTTTAATACGATCTTCTGTTTTATTTTCCATCACTAACAAAAATCATCATTATGTGTCTGAAAAATTACGGCATGAACACCCCAGAGATATAGAATTTGTTTATAATCCTTCAAAAAACTCTTCTAAACTTATATTATGAAAATCACAAATATTAATTAGTGTGGCCATTGTAAAATTGGATCCCTTTTCCAATCGCCAATATTGCTTTCGATCAATTCCTTTTGCAATAGCAAATTTTTCATAACTTGTGTAATTCCCATCAATCCTTAATTTCTTAATACGTTTTCCAATTAATTGAATACGTTGTTGCAGTTTATCCTGTTTTTTCATAAAAAAGCTGTACTTTATATACTTTCAAACAAAATTCAGTATTCACCCAACAAAATATTACGGCATATGATACGTGATTTTACGGTATATAATGCTCTTTTTGTTGAAAAAATCGTAACTTGCATACTATCAGATATAAATTATCCCCATGAGTATAAAAAAAGACGATATATACCATAGATTTACAAATGAAGTCCTAAATGCGCTTCATTTGGAGTTCAAAAATTTCTTTTGTGATGTTGATAAAAAACGTCCTTATGAAGTTCTTATATATACATGGATAAATAAATTATATAAAAAAGGGAAAACTCGTGAAGAAGCAATAGAACATATACATAGAGCTAGACGTCTTTTTATTCTAAGAACGTACAATGCTCCAAAACCATAATTTGTTGAATTTATAGAACATCACTTTATATGCTTAATAAAAATTACAAAAACCTGAATGCCGAAGAAAAACAAATAGCCATTACACGATTGTCTGAACATATTCATGTTCCTCAAGATGTTCTCAGAGAAGTACTTTTAAAAATGAACCCGGCATTATCTATAATAGATGGTAAAGCTGTAATCCATAGAAATACATTAATGCGATTACGCAAAAGGATAATAGAGCACACTAAATAACCACCACATCTATTATAGATAAAATTATCAGAATCATGGGTGGTTCTATTCTATAAAATAAAACTATAGAACACCCATGAAATTTGATGGTATTCTTGATAACTATAATTTTATACCATAAAGGAAAAACCCCTTCTATCAAAAAGATACTAACTCAATCGTTTTCGTTAAATAAGTTTATATTTAATTAAACTCGTTGGATGAATTTATTTGTATATTTCGCATTAATCTGAAATAAAAAGATCAAAAGTGGCTGTTCAGCGTTTAGTATTAGATGCCTTTGCCGATGATGATTATGAACTTATTGCCATTCATTGTTCATTAGCTTCATATAGGTTAGCTTTTTTATTGAATAAAAATCTGAAATTAAAACTTTTCAGAAAAAAAGAAGATATCATTTTTCGGTATGATGACTCTATTGCCAATTTTCCATTATATAGATATGATGATCATTTTCAATATAACGCATATAGCCTTTTGGGAAATAAGTTTCAGACTCAAATAGAATCAAACACAGATATTTCTGACGGATTGTTTACTACAATAGAGAATACGTTTACTACAAAACATTTAATTCCAGAATTAAAGAAAGTAGATTATTTTCTAAAAATTGAAACAGAGACTTCAAATTTTTCAAGTAAATCCTTGTTAGCCGATATGCTTTCTATTTCGCAAATTATAACTGCATATCCAGTAGAATATGCAACACTTAAATCAAAGAACAACTTAATATTCGAATAATGCCAAAACGTAAAAGAACTAAAATAGTCGCTACTCTGGGACCCGCAACCAGTAGTGAAGAGATCTTAAAAAAAATGCTGGAAGCTGGCGTAAATGTTTTTAGAATCAATTTTTCTCATGCAGATTATAGTGATGTCAAAGAGCGCGTAAAAATTATACGAAAACTAAGTAAGGAACATGGTTATAATGCAGCGATACTAGGTGACTTGCAAGGACCCAAATTAAGAGTGGGTGTTATGAAAGGAGATATCATCGTAAATGATGGTGATACGATCAATTTTGTAACAGGAGAACCTTTTGTAGGAACTGCTGAGCAAGTGTATATGAACTATGAGAGTTTTCCTAAAGATGTAAAAGCTGGAGAAAGAATATTACTGGATGATGGTAAATTGATTTTTGAAGTTGTTTCTTCAAATAAAAAGGATACTGTTAAGGCCAAGGTAATACAAGGAGGCCCTCTAAGGTCTAAAAAAGGTGTCAACCTACCTAATACAAAAATCTCTCTACCTGCATTGACAGAAAAAGATATAAAGGATGCTATTTTTGCATGTGAGCAAGAGGTAGATTGGATGGCATTATCGTTTGTGCGCCATGCTCAGGATCTTATTGAATTGCAAGATTTGATCAAAGAGCATAGTGAGTATAAAATTCCAATTATTGCTAAAATCGAAAAACCTGAGGGTGTTGAAAATATTGATAAAATCGTAGCGTATTGCGATGGACTAATGGTAGCAAGAGGTGATCTTGGTGTAGAAATTCCTGCTCAAGAGGTTCCTCTTATTCAGAAAAAACTGGTACTCAAAGCAAAAACTGCTAGAATACCTGTAATTATTGCTACGCAGATGATGGAGACTATGATAGATAGCTTAACGCCTACACGTGCCGAAGTAAATGATGTAGCCAATTCTGTAATGGATGGGGCTGATGCGGTTATGTTATCTGGTGAAACTTCTGTTGGTAAATACCCTGTACAAGTAATAGAAACGATGTCTAATGTGATCAAAAGTGTAGAGAATTCTGACCTAATTACAGTACCACAAAATCCTCCTCATATAAGAACAAATAGATTTATCACCAAATCAATCTGTTATCATGCTGCACATATGGCTAATGATATTGATGCCAAAGCAATCTGTACATTGACCAATAGTGGGTACACTGCTTTTCAAATCTCTGCCTGGAGACCTGATGCTCATATCTTGGTTTTTACCAGCAATCATAGAATCTTATCACAGCTTAGTCTATTATGGGGAGTAAAAGCCCTTTTCTATGACAAGTTTGTAAGTACCGATGAAACGGTAGAAGATGTTAATCAAATAGCATTGGACCGTAAATTTGTAGCAAAAGGAGATATGTTGATTAATCTTGCTGCAATGCCAATCACAGCAAAAGGAATGGTAAATACGCTTAGGGTTTCACAAGTGTAGATATAGTCTTAAAAAAGCATTCAAAAAAGACCTCTTTTTCTAAGTAAGAGGTCTTTTTTTATAAGGTGTTTTTTAAGAAAATACTCTCCAAGTCTTCTATAGTAACTGGTTTTACTAAGTAATCTTTTACCAAATTAATACTTTTGGCTCTTTCTATATCTACAGGATTAATCGATGAACTTACCACATAGAGCGTAATTACTTTTCCAATTTTGTTTTTTATTTTGGTGAAATTATCTAGAAACTCCCGCCCATCCATTACTGGCATATTCAAGTCAAGAAATATAATCTCAGGAATTGTCTTGTTATCCAAATTAGTCAAAATAGCTTCAAAATGATTGAGTGCATCTTTTCCATTTTGAAATACCATTAAGTTCTTACAAAGGCTTCTTGTCTCTACAATCTTTTTTACAAGATTCACATACATATTATCATCATCAATAATACAAGCTAATCCTATTTTTTGACTCATGTCTATAGGGTTTTATTTTTTTAAAATTCAATTATAAAAGTAGTTCCTTGATCAACCTCACTTTCTACACTGATATTACCTCCTAATGACTCTACCTGGTTTTTTGTTAAAAACAATCCTATTCCTACTGCATCTTTGTTATAATGGAACGTCTTATACATTCCAAATATTTTATCCTTGAACAGTTTCATATCTATTCCTCTACCATTATCAGATACTTTCAAGTATTTATTTTTACCTATCTCATATGTCTTGATTTTTACAATAGGATCTCTATCTAAGTGTTTATATTTTATAGCATTTGTTATTAGGTTGAGTAAAATACTTTCTAGATAAGCTGCTATATAATTAACCTCTTTTAGGTCAGTAAAATCAACTAAAACCTTTGTTTTACTCATAGATATCATTTGCCCGATTCCATTTGTAACCAAATCAAGTGATTCCTGAAATTTTATTTTCTTTTTTACTTGGTCTTTATTTGTGTGAATCGCTACGATCTCGTTTAGATGTTCAATCGTAGTATTCAGGCTATACGATATCTGTTTGATTTCTTTGATAAATCCAATTTTTTCTTCTGGATTATCAATATCTTCTATTAATTGTACTAATAACGACAAATTACTAGTATGTGATCTAAGATTATGGGATACGATATGAGCAAAATTGAACAATCTAGAGTTCTGTGATGCAATTATATCAATAGATTTCTGTAGTCTTACTTCTTTTTGCTTGATTTCGTCTATATCTTGAAAAACCCCTCTAATTCCAATTATCTCTTTACTATCATTATATATCGGTTTTCCTATAGCTTTTACCCAAAACTCCCTTTTATTGGCTGTGACCATCTTGATCTCTGTATTAAAAGGTACTCCTGCCATTGCACAATTAAAAAATAAGTCTGCCGCTTTTTGTATTGAATCCTCTGCATAATAATTAGCAGAATCCTTAAGCGAAGGGATATAATCATCTGGGTACTCCAAAATTCGTTTGGTCTCAAAATCCCAATAACTTTTTTTTTCTTTAAAATCTACATACCAACTACCTGTAGAGGTCATTTGTGCAGTTTCTTTATAATAAAAATTATCTTTGGCAATGTCTTGTTCAGGTTCTAGTTTTACTTCTATAAAAAAAACAAGACTTACTTCTGATTTAATATTAACTGGTAATTCATCATTGGTGGCACATCTAAAGAGTTTATAACCTCCTTGTTTGTCAAGAATTTTTATATGTTGTTTAAAGTTTACAGCATTCTGCCTATAGCTTATAAAATTATCTCTAAAAAGTGCTACATCATCTTGATGCACCAAATGTTCTAAAAAATAATCAATTCTGGGTTGTAATTCCTCTTTTGAATACCCAAGGCTATTACAAAATTTATCTGACCATACTTCTCTTTCTGGATTTATATGCAGCTCCCAATAGCCTGCATTAGAATCTCGTATTACACTATTAAAAAGTTCATTCTGGAGCATTGAAAAGAATTATTATCTTAACAAGATAAGGATTTATTACTTATTTTCTTCTATTCTATCGAGCCTAATAGCTAATGCTTTGGTAGAAATTTGAACTTCTATAAAAGATAAGAAAAGAGAAACCATCAATAAAAGAAGACTGATTGCAAATACCATATTTGCCAGTGATATTTGCTCTATATATAACAAGAACATAGTAATTACACTGGTCAAAAAACTCATTATAGCTATTGCTTGCATATTACGTATTAGTCTGAGTCGTTTTCTTAAATTTTTGATTTGTAATACTATATTTTTTGATTGAGAAATCAAATATTCATTATGTAATTGCCTTATCAATGCGGCAATAGCTAAATATCTAGCATTGTACGCCAACATGGTTAATGATATTGCAGGAAACAATAATGCTGGAATCCCCATAGTAAGAGTCATATCTTTTTTCTTTTGGAACTACTAATGTAGATCAAAAAAATAGAGTAGCAAATAATAAGCTAGCCCATTATCAAAATGTATTGTTGAGAAGTATTACGGCTTTAATCCATTGCTTCTTTGCAGTTTATTAGCTGTTTTAATTCTGTGTCTAATCCATATTTTTTCCACAGTGAAATGTCTTTTTTTAATGATAATGGGTTCTGATTTTTTTCTATATAACTCTTTATTGACTGTACTATCAGATCATTTGAATCACTAATTTTTAATATTGATTTTTTTCCTGGTATGCTATAATCTCCTTCATATTCATAACAAAAAACAAGTACCTTATCTCCTTGTGTAAGATCTTGATCATAAAAACAATTTGAAACAAAAAGAGATTGATTTTTATAGGTGTTATTTTTTACATCTCTTACTGTAAGTACCTCATCTATTTGTATTCCTCCTTTTTGAGAAACAACTATACTTGTTGAATCTTCAGCTGGGGTATTTATATATCGAACAGTTCCTAGAAATACAAAACTATATGTATCACCACAATTACCTATAAAAGGGCCAGATTGAGGCCACCAATAGGTATATCCTACCCTAAAAACATCAGACATAGAAGGGTCTGAACTTTCTAAAGTGTTTTTCGACTCTTGTGCATTGCTGATACTAGAAAAAATAAGACTGAAAATTATGACAATTCTTGTTACTACCTGATACATTTTTATAAAAATAAACTACCTCGAGATAAGCCCACGAAATATTCGTTTGAAACAAACCTTTAATTTCGAAGCTAGCTTCGAAGTATTAAAATCTCTCTTAATGTATAAAATTTAAACAACCATTGGTATTAAATATAATATTTTTTTCATTCTAAAATGGTTTATGTGGTTATATCTTGTCTGTATTGTTTTGGGGAGATCCCAGTCATTTTTTTGAATGTACTATAAAAGGTAGACTTTGAGTTAAATCCTGATTCTAGTGCAATCCCAATAATCGTGTAATTTGCAAAATGTGGGTTTCTTAATTTTAACTTTGCATCCTCTATCCTAAATCTATTTATATAGTCAGTAAAATTACGTTTACTTATTTTATTTACTAACTGTGATAAATAATTATTGCTGATATGTAATCGTTTTGCCATTGCATCCAGTCCCAGCGTTGAGTCTCTATATATTTTTGCTTCTTTCATTAAAAAGTCAAGCTCTTTATAATGAATATTATCACTTGTAATATGTATCTCTCTTTTTGCAAAAACATGTTGTATTTTTTTTGCCGTTAATTTTGCTATCAATCGAAATAAAAATATATAATCCTCATTAAAAAATTTGCTTTGGGAATGTTCTGAATCTATAACACCAATCACTTTATCATTCATAAAAATAGGAACCGATAACTTTGATTTATTATTAGTATTATAGATCGTATATCTATAGTCATAAGAAATCGTATCAATACATTGCAATTTTCCTGACTGTGCTACTTCACCAATGACACCTTCTCCCTTCATAATTTGTATTGGGGTCATGTTATTATTCTCCTTGTTTTTATTAGTATCAAATAGAGTTTTCTGAATCAAAAAAGTATTCTCCTGATCAAACATGTATATAACACCGTTTTCTAATTTGAGTTGTGAAATACAATTTTCTGTAATATCTCTTAATACCTCATCTAGTGTATTTTTTTGGAACAATGCAGATGCAAAGTAACTCAATACCCTTATCAAATCACCAGACTTATTCTGGTTATTGATAAAGCCTTCTTCTGAAAAGAAATAATCTAAATCAGAAATAGCACAACCTGAAACCGAAGGTTGTCTTAAATCCTTTTTATTCAATGTCTGTATTTGTTCTCTAGAATTGCTTTGAGCATCATCTATAGTAATCATTTCCTGCTTTTTTTTTAAAAAAGCAGATGAGTCTGTCATTATCTCATTATGTATATTGTTTTTGATACTCATGATGATCATGTTGATTCTACATCAAATATAGAACGACACTCTTCTAGGATACAAATACAATGTCTCGGAATTCAGAGAATTTCGAGACTTAAAAAACACACTAAACAAATGAATAACAATAAAATAACTCATATAATAAGATTAGAAAATAGTATCTTTATCTATAGCTATACATACGATTCTGATTAAACAAAAACTCTTGAACCTAAAAAAACCATATCCTTTTTTTGTATCTTTTTATATTAGATTATTCATTATTCTTTTTTTATCTAGTATACAATCTTCTCTTGGGCAAGAAAAAGATTTTGAGATCCCTGATTCTTTGAAGGCCATGAGCTATGATAGTATATATACATCTTATCGCAAAACCTGGCGAGATACCATACAATCAAAAATCTACTTGCGTAGCTGTTTAAAAAAAGCAATCACTGAGAATAATACTATAAAAATGGCGCAGACATATTGCATGTTATCGTACTATGCTGTAGAAGAATCAGAAAAAATAGCTTTATTAGATAGATCTATTGCGCTAAGTAAAGGTTCTGGAGATAAAATGTATCCAATTGTAGCTTATTCTTTTAAAGGGGGATATTATCTAAAAAAATGTAAGTATAGTCTAGCCCTAGACAGTTATCTTGCACTACTATCTGTAGCAGAAAAAGTACAAAATTCTGAGTTTATAACTGTTACCAAACACAATATTGCTTGTATTAAAACCGAAATCGGAAAACACCAAGAGGGCCTACCTCTTTTTAAAGAAAACTTTGCTCATATTATTGCCAATCATAGTACTGATACTACTCGATTCTTAAAATCTTCTATTGCATTGGCAGAGTCATATCGATATAATCAACTGCTAGATTCTGCATCGTTATATAATTCTAAAGCAATACAACTATCTAAAAAACCAGGGGTTTATTATGATCGTTTTTATGGCAAAATTATAGTCAATGAGGGTATTAATCTCTTTTTTAAACATCAATACAAAACCGCATATGATAGCATTTCCAAAGGTCTTTTGATGTTGAATAAAAGTAGTATAGAGTATATAAAAACACATGTTTTGGGAGAGTTTTATTTAGGGAAAATCCACTTAAAACAACAGAATAAATTAGCTACCAAGACACATTTTATCAAGGTTGATTCTATCCTACAAAAAGAGAAAATTACTCCAATAGAGATTCGAGAAGGGTATGAGTTTTTAATCAACTCTTTTAAGACATATGGTCAAAAAGAAAAGCAACTAGAATACATCAATAAATTACTCAAATTTGATAGCATTATAAATAAAGAAGCTTCTTTTGTCTCTTCTCGATTGTTTAAAGAGTTTGACACTCCTTTGTTGTTAAAGGAAAAAGAAGTACTTATCACTGAACTAACAGGAGATAATAAACATCTGAATCTGGCAGTAATTTTTCTTAGTATCATCTCAATTGTGATTCTCCTTTTCTTATATATCCAGTTTCAAAAAAAGAAGGTATATCAACAAAAATTTGAAAAACTCATTCATCAAAATACTCAAAATCAGAGTAAGACATCAAAAAATAATCCTTCTCACGATATTGGGGTTCCAGATGATACTGTAAAAGAGATATTGACTGGCCTTGCTTGGTTTGAGCAAAATCATCTGTATTTACACAAAAATATAAGTACTACTTCTCTAGCCAAAGACATAAAAACAAATACAAAGTATTTATCTAAAGTGATCAACCACCATAAAAACAAAAACTTTATTAATTATATTAATGATCTCAGAATTACATATGCTGTAAATGAACTCAAAAAGAATAAGACTCTTAAAAATTATACGATACAAGGAATTGCTGAAGAAATGGGGTTTAATACTGCCGAATCTTTTTCTTCTGCCTTTAAAAAGAGTACTGGTATCAAAACTTCTTATTTTATCAAAAAACTACATACCGAAGTGGTTTAAGCTTTTTTTCAATTCACTATAAATACTTGATGACTTTATCGAAATTCACGGAATTTCGAATAACAAAAATAACATAAATAGCTGTTTTATTGGTGTTTATGTTATTTTTGTTCTGGGAATTAAATAAAAGTATTTACACAAAAATCTTAAAAATTAAGTATCATGAAAAAAGTAAAGGGCAAAAAGTTAAGTCTTAACAAATTAAACATTACAAAATTAGAAACCATAGTATCTATCAAGGGTGGTCATCGCAAGACAGATGACCCTGGTGATCTTTTTTATCACACCAGTATAGCTTGCGAAACAAAACAAATAAACTGTACCAGTCCAATTATAATTGGGTTAGGGTAAAAAAAGACCTTATGTTGTTTATCACAACATAAGGTCTTTTTCTAATTAACATACTGTATTATGCTCGATAAGAAATCATCTTACTTAACATCAAGGTTTATCTTCTCACTATTTTTTCCGCTACTAATTACAATTTGATAGTTTCCTACAGGAAGGTAATACTTACCATTTTTCCTTTTTGACACTTCTTCATCAGGGTATTCTTTTTCTAAAGCATTTTTCCCTTTTTCTGTAATAGTAAGATCATACGTCACATAATTAAGCCCTTTATCCCCTTTTGTAGAAAACTCCTGAAGCACTTTTCCCTCTTCTGTAGTAATCTTTACTAAAACATCTACTGTATTAGAGATATAATACTTAATTGTTGTCTCTGGTTTATTGGGTGTCATCCATTTACTCCAGGAAACACCCCATCGATCTGACCATTTTATTGCAGGCATCTCAAAAACATGTAGTGCTTTGCTCATCACCTTGTCATTAAGAGTCTGTAGTGTTTCTATATTGGTAGTATAGATACTTCTACCGTGCGTTCCTAATAATAAATCTTTGGCTTCTGGTTGTATAACAATATCGTGAACCGCAACATCTGGTAATCCTTTAGAAAATACTTGCCAGACACCTCCTTTGTCAAAAGAAACATAGGCACCATTATCTGTTCCTAAGTATAATACATTTTCATTTTCTGGATCTTCTTTGATTACATTGATTGCTGCTATTGGTAAATTGTTTGCTATACTTTTCCAGTGTTGTCCATAATCATCACTTACATATATATAAGGAGTAAAATCATCCCATCTATATCCGTTTAGGGTAACATACACTCTTTCCTTTTTATGAGATGATGCAATTACTCGTGATACCCAAAGATCTTTAGGAAAAGAGTCTGAAATTTTGTTCCAGCTACCTCCAGAATTTTTGGTTACATATACCAAACCATCATCGCTACCTGTATAAATCAATCCAAATTGAAAAGGAGATTCTGATATCGAGCTCAGTGTGCCATAAGCTACATTTCCTTTTTTTCCACCAGTGGTCAAATCATTTGATATTGCTACCCAATCATCTCCTTGGTTCATAGATCGCATAAGCTTGTTACCCCCGACATATAAAATATCCTGATTATGAGAAGATAATAGGATTGGTGTTTGCCAATTGAATCGATAAGGGGATTCTCCTAATTCATGTTTAGGTTGAATATATGTTTGTTCATTTGTTGCTCTATCTATTCTAAAATAATTTCCAAACTGAAATCCTGTATAGACAATATTTGCATCTCTATTATCAATCTGTATTTGCATACCATCTCCTCCCATGATACTTTCCCACGGATAATGCCCTGTCTGATGCCATTCTTCATCTTCTTTTGCTGTATGTGCTCCTACCCAAACTCCATTGTCTTGTAAACCACCATATACGTTATATGGTTTTTCATAATCTATATTGATTGCATAGAACTGTCCTACACTTGGTTGATTTGCTTTTATCCAATGCTCTCCATCATCATAAGAAATATTTACCCCACCGTCATTACCATTTATCAAATGCATTGGATTTTTTGGATTGATCCACAAGGAATGGTGATCGGCATGAACATTTTTGCCATTGATATTCTTAAACGTTTTTCCTGCGTCTTTAGATTTCAGAATTGGTACCCCAGATATATAAATATGATCCTTATTGACAGGGTTTACTTGTATTTGTGCAAAATAATATCCATAACTATAGAATAGATCATCTATATAATCTGTATGGGTTTTTTGCCATGATTTTCCTCCGTCATCACTTCTATACACTTCTGCGCCTACTACTGGAGTATCAAACAACATTGAATTTGCGTTTTCAAGATATTTAGCAAGATCAATTGGTGCTACTGTACCACTGCGTACTAAATGTTTTACATTATCTGCTCTGTATTTTTCTTGAAAACCATTGGTTTTTAAAAACGCATTTAGCTTTTTATTTTCTAATTTGAGAAAAGTCTCTGATGACATTGTTTTAAAATCCTCTTTGGTCAGCCCTGCTCCCTCTTTTTTTACAGTACTTTTCTCTCTCCTATATTGGTTATCATGTACAGCATATATTGTGTTTTTATCAAAAACTGCAAGACCAATACGTCCTACTCCTTCTCCTGTAGGAAAACCACTTCCTTTTATAGAAATTTTATTCCAGGTAAGTCCAGCATCAGTACTTTTATAAATTCCTGACCCCAAACCATTCCCTCTAAAATTCCAGGCTTTTCTATCCTTATCCCAAGCAGAAGCATACATGGTATTAAAATCATTTGGAGTAACTGCAAGGTCAATAATCCCTGTTTGATTATCAATAAATAATGTTTTTTGCCACGTCTTACCGCCATCTGTTGTTTTGTATATTCCTCTTTCTTCATTAGAAGAGTATAAATGTCCTGTCGCTCCAACTACTACTTCGTTGGGATTATTTGGATTGATAATTATTCTACCTATATGATGAGTATCTGTTAATCCAACATTTTTCCATGTCTTACCACCATCATCAGATTTTAAGATTCCAACTCCAGCATAAGAAGATCTTGATGAGTTATTCTCTCCAGTTCCTACCCATATGATATTGTTTTTCCAATCTACAGCAATATCCCCAACATTGATAGTCTCTGCTGAATCCATCACTGGTTCAAAAGTGGTTCCGTTATTTATTGTATGCCATAATCCCCCAGAGGCATATCCTACATAAAACTCTGTAGTATTGTCAGGGTTTACAGCCACATCAACTACCCTACCACTCATCACTGTGGGGCCAATGTTTATAAAAGGCACATGTTGTACCAATGAAGTTTCTTTCATTTCTTTTTTATTCAACAACCCTTTTTGCACTGCGTCTGCATGTATTGCTGGTTGTTGAGAATAAATTAAAGAAGAAAGAAAAAGAAAAAAAGATGCAATAAATATTTTCATTTTGAATTAGTATTTAGTGCGCTCAAAGTAGATATTGTTACTACAAACTCAAAATTTTTAGAGATTGTTTAACAATCATCTATTTCTCAAAATGTTGCGAATAAAATAATTTTATACCATTTCTTTCTTGGGTTTTTCATATTTTTTTACTTAATTTATTGATTATCAAATAATTAAATAACACAATCATGGAAGAGTATTTGCCATTAATTATTCAGTTAATAAGCGGAGCTGTAGGAGGAAATGTTGCAGGCTCAATACTAAAAAATGTATCTTTTGGTAAACTAGGAAACTCAATTCTTGGAATATTGGGTGGTGGTATAGGAGGATACTTATTAAGCTATCTAGGAGTTGATACTTCTGGCGGAATGGATCTATCTGGTATATTGGGTAGTATAGCTGGCGGTGGTGTTGGTGGTGGTGTATTAATGGCTATAATTGGCTTATTAAAAAATGTAATCGCCAAATAGGATATAGCTAGATTGATAAAAATAATCTACTTAAAAAAAGGAATTCACAATCTTATGAATTCCTTTTTTTATTACGTAAATAATAATCCTATTTTTGAAAAAAATCAATATTTTAAAATCCTCATCTCAACTAAGTACGTATGGGGTACATAATTAAACAACATATAACACAATGAAATATCACCAAATAGATAGCAGTCTCTTTATAAAAAATCGTAAAAATTTTGTTGCACAAATGAAGCCCAATAGTATTGCGGTATTTAATAGCAATGATATATATCCTATCAGTGCAGATAGTACTATGCCGTTTGAGCAGCATAGAGATATTTTTTATCTAAGTGGTGTGGATCAGGAAGAAAGTGTATTACTTCTTTTTCCTGATGCTCCCAATGAAAAACATCGTGAGATACTATTTCTTAAAGAAACCAATGAGCATATTGCTATATGGGAAGGAGCAAAACTAGACAAAGAGCGTGCTTTTGCTGTTTCAGGAATCAAAACTGTATACTGGCTTCAGGATATGGAAAAAGTTTTCTTTGAGATAATGACTCAGTGTGAGACTGTTTATGTAAATACCAATGAACATTACAGATCAAATGTAGAAACAGAAACTCGTGAAGATCGTTTTACCAAGTGGTGGAAAGCAAAATATCCTGCACACACTGTAGCCAAAAGTAATCCTATTCTACAACGTTTACGTTCTGTAAAAGATTCTATAGAGATAGATTTGATGCAAACGGCTTGCGATATTACTGAAAAAGGATTTCGTAGACTTTTAGGATTTGTAAAATCTGGTGTATGGGAATATAATATCGAGGCTGAATTATTGCATGAGTTTATCAACAATAGATCCAAAGGTTTTGCTTATACCCCTATAATTGCAAGTGGTAATAATGCCAATGTGCTTCATTATATAGAAAATAACCAACAATGTAAGGATGGAGATTTAATCCTTATGGATGTAGCAGCAGAGTATGCTAATTACTCTAGTGATCTCTCTCGTACCATTCCTGTATCAGGTAGATATACCGATCGCCAGAGAGCTGTATATGATGCTGTACTTAGAGTAAAAAATGAAGCTACCAAATTATTAGTCCCTGGAACAATCTGGGCCGATTATCATGTAGAGGTTGGTAAACTTATGACCTCTGAACTACTAGGATTAGGACTGATTGACAAAGCTGATGTACAAAACGAAAATCCTGAATGGCCTGCTTATAAAAAATACTTTATGCATGGTACTTCTCATCATATTGGGCTGGACACTCATGATTATGGGATTCTTACAGAGCCTATGAAGGCAAATATGGTGTTTACTGTAGAGCCTGGAATTTATATTCCTAATGAAGGGTTTGGAATAAGATTAGAGGACGATGTGGTTATACAAGAAAAAGGTGCTCCTTTTAATTTAATGGAGAATATTCCTATTGAAGCTCAGGAAATAGAGGAACTGATGAATAAATAATAATCAGATTTTAACAGTATATAAGCCTCTTATGATATGATCATGAGAGGTTTTTTTTAATACCGATAGAATATTTCCTTCTCTTTTTTCGTTGAATACTAAAAAACTCCTTTTATATAATATGCAAAGAATGAAAATTATGGCAGGTCATCAACAAGCCATGCCTTATTTGGTCGTTGAAAAAGCTGAAGATTTTATAGATTTTATTCGAAAAATATTTCAGGCTCAAGAAATGTTACGTCGCTTAGATACTAATCACCGAATACAGCATTCAGAAATTAAAATTGGAGATACTACCATTCTTCTTACCGAGGCATCACAACATTACCCAGCACACCCAGGATCTATGTATGTATATGTAAAAGATACAGATCAAACTTATTATGAAGCGATAAATGCTGGAGCCAAATCTCTTATGGAACCTATGGAAGAAGATTACGGTGCCAGAGAAGCTGGTTTTCTAGACCCATACGGGAATACATGGTGGATCGCTACATTAAATTAGATTAAGAGTTCTACACTTTATTATTTTAGAAATTTATATTCATGACTACCCAGCTGTTTTCAAAGGTTTAATAACGATTAATAAATCAAAATAATAGTCTTTGATTATCTATCGATTTGATGACATAATATCTATCTACCAAAGCTTTTGTTAATCCAAATTACAATTATTAATCCCTCTGATTAGTATATTATTATACAATTTACGGATATTAACTTCGCATAAATGCGTCTAAGTAGTGATGATTACTTACTATAGATTTTATAAGTTCATTACTCATACTTTCT
>NZ_PGUB01000088.1:0-19973 GCF_002924285.1 Aquimarina sp. I32.4
AACTGCGGGACTTCCTTTCAAAGTCAATTTCTCAAGTTCTGCCGCCAATAAAGCCTGATCTTCAATGGATAACTTACTTATTTCAACTTTTATCTTTTCTAAATCCATGAATTAAAGATACGAATAATAGCAATTATAAACTAGAGCGAAAACTTATTATTTAAAAGATACTACCAAATCATCTGCATTGACCATGATTCCAGATTTGAGAGCGATTTTCTTAACAACTGCATCTTCATTGGCCGTAATGGTGGTTTCCATCTTCATAGCTTCAATTATAAATAGAGGTTCGTTTTTCTTTACTTCTTGTCCTGTTTTTACCAATATAGAAGACAAAGACCCTTGTAAGGGGGCTCCTATTTGTTTTGAATCTGATTTATCTACCTTGACATGTGTTACTTTCTCTACTTTGATAGAGTGGTCTTGTATTTCTACATTTCTTGTCTGTCCATTTACCTTGAAAAATATAGTTACCATACCATCCTCATGGGGTTCTCCTATAGATATCAATTCTATCAGTAATGTTTTTCCTTTATCCAATTCTATAATGATCTCTTCTCCTGGTGTCATCCCGTAGAAAAAGTTTTTGGTCGGTATATTTGTTACATCACCATATTGTAGATGGTGGTTGTATGCTCCTGTAAAAACTTTTGGGTATAACTTATACGAAAGAAAATCTGTAATATCTAATGCTCTTGCCATTCCTTTTCTGAATGTTTTTACAAAATCTTCAAATTCTGTTTCAAAATCTACAGGTTCCAGGTGTGCATTGGGCCTATTGGTAAAAGGCTTTTGATCTTTGAGTATAGATTTTTGTAAATCTTTGGGAAACCCTCCTACAGTTTGTCCTAATTCTCCTTTGAACAAACTAACTACAGATTGTGGAAATGAAATAGTTTCTCCTCGCTCTTTTACATCTTCTATCGTCAGATTATTACTTACCAGATATTGTGCCATATCCCCTACTACTTTAGAACTTGGAGTCACTTTTACAATATCACCAAAAAGTTGATTTACCTCACCATACATTTTGGTAATTTCATGAAAACGGTCTGCTAATCCTAGTCCTTGCGCTTGTGGTTTAAGATTTGAGTATTGTCCTCCTGGAATTTCATGTTGATATACCTCTCCTGTTCCAGCTTTTAATCCAGATTCAAAAACATAATAATACTCACGCACGGCCTCCCAATAATTAGAATACTCATTCAACTTTGAAATATTAATTGGGTTCTCTCGTTCATGAAATTTCATCATTTCTAGTACTGCATTAAAATTGGGTTGGGCAGTTAACCCTGATAATCCACCAATTGCTACATCTACCACATCTACTCCTGCTTCTATAGCTTTGAGATATGTTGCTGATTGCACAGAGGATGTATCATGTGTATGCAAATGAATAGGGATATTTATTTCTGTTTTTAATGCAGAAACCAGTTCATAAGCGGCATAAGGTTTTAGTAATCCTGCCATATCTTTAATTCCAAGAACATGAGCTCCTGCATTTTCTATATCTTTAGCCAATTGAATATAATATTCTAGTGTGTATTTGGTCCTTTTAGGGTCTAGAATATCTCCTGTATAACATAATGATCCTTCTGCCAATCCTTGAGTTTTTGTACGCACATGCTCAATACAAGGGGCAATAGATTTCATCCAGTTTAAAGAATCAAAAACTCTAAACACATCAACTCCATTCTCCCATGATTGTTCTACAAATTTACCTATCAAATTATCTGGATACGCTTTATACCCTACTCCGTTAGATCCACGAATCAACATTTGTAGTAATAGATTGGGCATTGCTTTTCGTAGAGTGCGAAGTCGCTCCCAAGGGTTTTCTTTAAGAAAACGCAGGCAGACATCAAAGGTTGCTCCTCCCCATACTTCCATACTAAAGATTTCAGGATGATTCTTTGCAAATCCTTCTGCTACTTTTTGCATATCATATGTACGCATTCTTGTTGCCAACAGACTTTGGTGAGCATCTCTCATAGTAGTGTCTGTATAATGTACTTTCTTCTCATTCTTAAGCCAGGTTGCAAATTTCTCTGGACCTAATTCGGCAAGTAAATCTTTGGTTCCTTTGGCATAACTTGCCGTTTCATTATATTTTGGTACAACGGGTGTTACAAAAGTTTTTTCGGGATCTATTTTTTTTACATCAGGATTCCCATTAACAATAACATTACCAAGAAAATTCGCCATTTTGGTAGCTCGATTACGAGATTCTTTTATTGTAAATAATGATTTTGTGTTTTGAATAAAATTAACGGTTGCCTCTCCTTTCCTAAAAATTTCGTGTTGAAGAATATTATCTAAAAATGGCATATTGGTTTTTACTCCTCGTATTCTAAACTCTGAAAGAGCTCTTCTCATTTTTCTACAAGCTCCATCTAACGTTCTGCTATTAGCAGAGATTTTTACCAGCATCGAATCAAAAAACGGAGAAATAGTTACTCCTTGATATACACTTCCTGCGTCTAATCGTATCCCGAATCCAGAAGCACTTCTATAGGTAGTGATTGTACCATAATCAGGTTTAAAATCATTTTCAGGGTCTTCTGTTGTGATTCTACACTGTAATGCAAATCCATTTATTTTTAGATTTTCTTGACTCTCTATTTTGATTTGTCGATCTGATAGTTCATACCCTCCTGCAATAAATACTTGTGCCTTGATTAGATCTATCCCCGTAACAATCTCTGTTACCGTATGCTCTACCTGCACACGTGGATTTACTTCTATAAAATAAATACTCTCGTCTTCATCTACCAAAAATTCTACAGTACCAATATTATTATAATCTACCGCTTTACAAATTTTTAGTGCATACTCATATAGAGCTTGTTTAATCTTTTCTGATACTCCAAAAGAAGGAGCATATTCAATCACTTTTTGATAACGTCTTTGTACAGAGCAATCTCGTTCAAAAAGATGTACCATATTACCATGGTGATCTGCTACAATTTGTACTTCGATATGTTTTGGGTTTTCAACAAATTTCTCTAGAAATACAGTATCATCACCAAAAGCATTTAGCGCTTCTCTACGAGACTCAGGATACGCTTTTTCTAATTCTTCTTTATTTCTAATTACTCGCATACCTCGACCTCCCCCTCCTGAGGCGGCTTTGAGCATTACAGGATACCCGATACTCTTTGCTTCTTCTATAGCAATAGAGATGTCTATAAGTTCCTTTTTATTACTTTGAATAATTGGTATATCATTTTCTATTGCTACTTTTTTGGCCGTTATCTTATCTCCCAACGATTGTAATACCGACACTTTAGGGCCAATAAAAATGATATCATTTTCTAAACATTTCTGTGCAAAATCCGCGTTTTCTGATAGAAACCCATATCCTGGATGAATGGCATCTACATTATTATTTTTTGCAACTTTGATAATCTCCTCTATATTGAGGTACGGTTTTAACGGTTGGTTATTTTCGCCAATCTGGTAGGCTTCATCAGATTTGTATCTGTGTAAGGAGTATCGGTCTTCATAGGTATATACTCCTACCGTTTGCAAACCAATCTCTGTACAAGCTCTAAAAATACGAATTGCGATTTCTCCCCTATTAGCCACTAATACTTTTTTGATTTGCATGATATAATATTAAATAAATTAAAACTTTTTGAACACTCGTCTCCGAAGATATTAATTCAGATAATTTATTGCAATACAACCACTTCAAAATAATTCATTTTTTCACTAATACTTAACTAATTCTATTAATCTGTTAATTAAAACACTATTATTCATCAAAATGGTAAGTTATTATTATTCTTAATTTGAGAATACTTCATCTCTAAAAAATTAGAGTTTATATCTAGTTATATAAGATTATCAAGCTTTATTCGTTATTATAAAATACAAGAGGGAATACAATCTCTAATATGATTGCTAAAAGATATTCCCGAATCATAAACCATTTGTTTAATACTTATTAAATATTTTTATTATGAAAAATAGAATTATTGTATTTGCCAGCCTACTACTATTTACCAGTGCATTTTTATCAAGTTGTAATAGTGATGATGACAAAACATCTATTCCCTCTACTCCTGTTACTACTTCAAAACAATATAAAAACATTGAAGCTGCTAATACCAAAATAAACACTATCGTAGAAAATGTTTTTAACACAGAATCTACTATCAAACTGCATGGTAACCCTGCTAATAAAATGTCAAATTGCATGACAATTACCTCAGAAATAACAGAACAAAATCAAGTTGTTGTTATTGATTTTGGTACTAATTGTGAAGTATCTAACGGAGAAATTATATCTGGTAAGATTCGTATGAGTTTTGCTGTGGAGTTAGATACTGAAAGTAAAATAGAAATTAATTATAGTCTTGAAAATGTTATCTACAATGACATTACAGTAAGTGGTAATGCTACGACTATATTTTCTATTCAAAATGATACTACAGGTGCTACACGCTTTACAACAAATTCAGATTTCTCATTTGCTTGGGGCAATGAAATTTCTGCTACAAGCACAACTAACTTTGTTACAGAATCAGTTTTTGAAACTAATAATCCAGATACTCCCACTGATTTGATTTTTTATACAGTAACTACAGGTACTAGTGTAACAGAATTTTCTAATGGTGATCGATACGCTGCAGAAATTACAACTCCTATACGTAATGAGAGCGCTTGTCAATATACAGTAAGTGGTGTTATCGTTACTACAGAAAATACCGCTACCGTTACCTTGGATTATGGTGATGGAACTTGTGATAATATTGCTACTCAAACTGATAGCGATGGTAATCAAACAACCATAGAATTATAACAACTTTTCCTTTGTTTAAAAAAAGCGTTTTAGAGATTTTCTCTGAAGCGTTTTTTTATTGAAAGTTAACAAAGGATTAGTATTCATCATTAGTACCATTGACTAATTTTGTCTCTTAACAACCCCGAGTAAATAATATATAACCTTTTTTTTAATCATTAAATATGAAAAACCGAATTATTGCTTTTACAAGTGTACTTATAACAACCGCTTTTATGCTAAGCTGTAGTAGTGACGATGATAACACATCTACAGCTCCTGATGGAGTGATTACTGCTACAAAATATAAGGACATAAAATCAGCTAATCGTGAAATTAATGCAGTAGTACAAGGTGCTTTTAACACTCAACCTACTCCTGCTTCTAAGAGTAGCTATATCAATAAAACTACTGACTGTACTACTATTGATGGTATGGATGCTGGTACAGGAGGAAATGTTACTATAGATTTTGGTACTAATTGTAGCTTACCTGATGGAGAAACTGTATCTGGTAAAATTATTATAAGTTTTAGCATTAAAGAAGAAGCTACAGGAGTACGAATCGATATGAATTATTCATTAGAGAACTTTTCTTTTAAAGGTATAACTGTTAGTGGAAATTCTGTTGCTACTATCTCTGCTAATCTAGAGAGTGATCAGTATTTTACTTCAACTTCTGACTATGTATTTACATGGGATGATGGTCTTAAAGTTACTAGTAAGGATGTTACTTCTACAGAAGTAATCTTGAATCAGGAAACTTTTGAATACCACACACTAGTTCATTTAGATACTAAAGCTGAATTTAATAATGGTGATGTGTATACTTCTAAAACTACTGCTCCATTACGAATTGAAAATGGATGTGAATATGTAGTTAGTGGTACTATTGTGACCAATGAAAATACAGCAACCACTACATTGGACTATGGTGATGGTACTTGTGATAAGATTGCTAATCAAACAGATAGTGATGGTAACACTACAACAATAGACCTAAGCGTAGAGGAAAATTTCACTCTATAAAAAAAGCTATTCTATTTCGTCATAATTAATAGTAAAACCGTTTTTAGAAAAATTTCTAAAAACGGTTTTATCATTTCTGTATTTTATTGTAATAAGCTTTCTCTGTTACTTTTGACCATTTAGAAATATTGTTCTGAAAATTTGAATAACTCTCATATACTTCTTTAGACAGCGGATCATCTCCTATCATTTCTTGAATTGCTTCTTCTGTATAACCTCGTAAACCATCAAGAGTTTCTTTTGAAAATTCTCGAAGTTCTACCTTTTCTTCATTGATTAATTTATCTAGGTAAATACCATTTTGTTTATCAAACTCTGCCAAAACCCATACTTGTGCACGTTTTGATGCTGCCTCTAATACTGCTTGTAAATGTCTTGGCAAACCATCATATAGGTTTTTATTGACAAAAAACTCTAACTGCGAACCTGTTTCGTGCCATCCAGGTGTATAGTAATACTTTGCTATTTTATGAAACCCCATCTTATAATCGTGGTAAGGTCCAATCCATTCTGTTGCATCGATCACTCCTCTTTCTAAACTTGTATACACCTCGCTACCTGCTACAAGTACAGCTGCGCCTCCTGCTTTTTCTAGCACCTTTCCTCCTATGCCTGGTAAACGCATTTTTAATCCTTTAAAGTCTTCTATAGAATTAATCTCACGATTAAACCAACCTCCCATCTGCACTCCTGTATTTCCTCCCATAAATGGCACAAGATTAAATTTGGCATACGTCTTTTTCCATAACTCGTATCCGCCTCCAGTTTCCAACCACGAGGTAATCTGCTGACTATTCATCCCAAACGGAACTGCTGCAAAGAATTGTGCTGCGGGGGTTTTTCCTGCCCAATAATACGCTGCTCCGCATCCCATTTCTATACTACCTTGCGAGACTGCATCAAAAGCTTCTAATGGGGGTACCAGCTCTCCTCCTCCATATACTTTTATTTTTATTTGTCCATTAGATAGTTCATCTACCCATTCAGCATATTTTTCTGCTACTTCACCTACCACAGGAAAGTTTGGTGGCCAAGTGGTGGTCATTTTCCAATAAAAAACCTTGTCAGGCTTGGCTACATCATATGTGGCCGTACTCATACTAGCTGGAGGATCCCCAAGACAAGAAAAAAACAATGACACTGTTATTAATAAAACAGTGTATGTAAATATGGTGTGTTTTTGAATATTCATAAATTCTATCTTTTGTACTAAGTAACTTGTTCTCTTTTTATTTTGAAATAAAAATAATCTCTGGAAAAAATACTACTACTCCAACAATGATTAGTTGAATGATTATAAAAGGAATAATACCTTTATAAATCTGATTGGTTTTTACGCTCTCTGGTGCAACTCCTTTGAGGTAAAATAATGCAAAACCAAACGGAGGAGTCAAAAATGATGTTTGCAGATTTAATGCTATCAAAATTCCAACCCATAACATATCCATATCAAAGGCGTTAAAAACAGGTGTTACTACTGGTATTATAATGAATATGATCTCAATAAAATCAATAAAAAAACCTGCTATAAAAATGACTACCATCACTAATACCAAAAACATAAGAGGACTCAAGTTTGAGGATATAATTAATTCTTGCAGGTACGTATCACCACCCAATGTTCTGAATACCAATGTAAATGTGGTTGCCCCTAAAAGAATAAAGAAGACCATCGAAGTAAGTTTGCTAGTCTCTTGAGCTACTTGTTTTAATGTTTTAAAAGAAAACTTTTTTTGAGTGATCGTTAATAGTGTTGCTCCTATTACACCAATAGCAGAGGCTTCTGTAGGTGATGCAATTCCTGTAAAAATAGAACCTAATACTAAAACAATTAATAATATTGGTAGAAATAATACTTTGAACACTTTTACTATAAAATCATTTCCTCTAAATGCTGCTATTTCTTCTGCAGGAATACTAGGTGCATCTTCTTTATTAATAAAAGAGGTGATCAATATGTAAATAATATAGAGCCCTACTAGTAATATTCCCGGTAATAATGCTGCTGAGAATAATGTACCTACATCTACAGATGCCGACCCTCTGGAAGAGCTATTAATGGTATCTGCTAGTAATACCAGTACAATTGATGGTGGAATAATTTGCCCTAAAGTCCCCGAAGATGCAATTACTCCAGTAGCAAGTTCTGTTTTATATCCTCTTTTGAGCATTGTAGGCAAACTTATTAACCCCATAGTTACCACGGTTGCTCCTACAATTCCTGTTGATGCTGCAAGCAATGCGCCAACCAATACTACAGAAATTGCCAATCCGCCACGTACACGACCAAACATCATAGCCATTGTTTCTAATAAACTTTGTGCAAGGCCAGATTTTTCTAACATAATTCCCATAAAAATAAATAGAGGAACCGCCATCAATACATAATTATTGACTACTCCCATAATTCGAGAAGGAAGTAAATAAAATGTAGACATCTGGAACTGCTCTGGTGCAAAAACAGAAACTCCAAAAGCAAAAATCACAGAGACTCCTCCTAATGTAAAAGCTACAGGATAACCTCTGAGAATCATAATAAATATAATTAGAAATAGTACGATTGCCAGATACTCCATTACGCCTTTTTATTGAAAATGGTTTGAAATGATTTCAACATATGTGAAATCCCTTGAAGTAATAGGAAGATAAACCCAAGGGTGATACAAAACTTAAGGACATATAACCCTGGTAATCCTCCTGGTTGAGGAGAACTTTCACCTATCATAAAAGAAAACTGCCCATAATACCATGATGAAACGATGACTACATAACACCAAGGAACTAATAAAAAAACACCTCCAAAAAGGTCGACCCAAGCTTTGCCTTTGTTGGATAATTTGGTATAAAAAACATCTACTCGTACATGTTTTTCAAATTTGAATGTATATCCAGAGGCAAGTAAAAACAACATTCCAAAGAGATAAATTTCTATCTCGATCATCCAGACATATGTAAATTTAAAAATATAGCGAACGATCACATCCAGACCAATCATCACTGCCAAAAAAACGGCTATCCAACTAACTAATGTTCCTGTTTTCTCACCAATCCAGTCTAAAAAATCAATACTTTTTTGCATCTAATGATTTGTGTTTGTAATCGTAGTATGAAGATACTAAAATTAGCTACACAAAAAATAGAAGTAGTATAAGAAAATAGGTCTTATTAACTATTTAAAAGCTAGACACTACTATTGATTACCGCACAAAAACAGGCTCATTAGGCTTTGTAGTAAACTCCTCGCTAAATCCATACCCTTCATAATTAAAACCTTTTAAGTCATCTATAGTTTCTGCTCCTGTATCGAGTATATAACGAACCATCATACCTCTGGCTTTCTTTGCAAAGAAACTAATTATTTTAAGTTTGTCTCCTTTCCAATCCTTAAACTGAGGAGTAATCACAGGTACTTTTAATGATTTTGTATCTATAGCACTAAAATATTCATTGCTAGCTAGGTTTACAAATAGCTCATTCTCTTGCAATTCATCATTAAGTTGTTGAGTAATTTGCTTTTTCCAGAATTCGTACAAATTATTTTTTCGCCCTACTTTTATCTTAGTTCCCATCTCTAAACGATATGGCTGCATGAGATCTAATGGTTTTAATATACCATATAATCCAGATAGTATTCTCAACTTATCTTGTAGCACATCTAATTTATCTTCAGGAATGGTATAGGCATCTAATCCTGTATATACATCTCCATTGAATGCATAAACCGAAGGTCTTGCATTATCTATTGTAAAAGGTAACTCAAAATCCTGATTGCGTTGCCAGTTTAATTGTGCTAATTTATCACTTATATTCATTAGCTCAGAAAGGTTTTTGGGTGTTTTCTTTCTGAGTACCGTATTTAGTTTTTCTATTTCAGAAAGAAACACTGGTGTCGTATACTGTGTTGTTGGCAAAGCTGTTTCAAAATCTAATGATTTTGCTGGAGATATTACAATTTTCATTATAGATGCTATTTTTGTTGCTCAAAAATACGATTGTACATTGAGAATTAAAATCCGTATCTGTATTTATTCTCTATTCGGGTATTTATAAAAGTTATTCTGGTCTTATTATATGTTTTTCTATCTGTGACATAAAGCTTTCTTCATCTTTGTATGCCAACAGATTTCCATCGGGATCAAAAAATTTTGCTACTGTACCCCACGAATGTTCTTGATAATCAACGTCGATATTTTTATTTATAAGATTTTCTGCTATGGTTTTTACATGCTCTACATTTATTCTGATACAGCTAAAATTTTTATCAAAATTTTCTTTTAACTGAAGATATTCTCTCCTGTCTTCTTTTTCTACCATAAGATAGGTTCCATAAAGATCAAAACACGTTAATTCTGTATCTTTAAACAAAATATCCAACTCTACTATTTCATTATAAAACGTAATACATTCCTCATATTTCTTTACATATAGAATTAGCCCTGTTCTTTTGAATGTCATATAAAATATTTTTATCAACACAATAAAAACATTAAGTATCAATATAACAGATAATTACAATAAACAAAAGAAATACCTTTATCAACACTCTCTATCCCAATTATCAATGATATATTTTGATACGCTATACTATTCATTTTTAAGGTATACCTTTAATTAAAATGTTAATAAAATATTAAAATTATTTTTTTTTGATTTACATTTTAACTATTTTTAACATTAACAACGTATTACAACGAGGGGATAACCTTCTGACTTTCGTCACAAAAATTATGATTTTTATTATTTATTATTGGTGAATTCATTGTCTATAATCACAATTTTATTGCTACTTATTGCCTTAATGTATAATTTAAAATTTGTAATATGTTACGAACTTCGAGCAAAATTATTTTTTTATTGTTATCAATAGTCATTCTCCTCTATTCTTGTGAGAAAGAAGAGGATTTGTTGATCACAGAACCACAAACGGATGAACGATCAGCCTCCGAAACTGTTCAGGACACCGTATACTCAGATGCTGAGTTGTTGAAAGTATTAGAAGAGGAATTAGATCTCTTAGAACAAGAGAAAAAAGGGTATATCACGGATGTCTCTAGCATGGATATTGTCAAAGAGAATCCCAAAAAAGTGTATGTACATTACCTTCCTTGGTTTCAAAGTAAAGATTTTGATGGCTATTGGGGTCAACATTGGACTATGAGTAATCAAAACCCTGATGTCCCAAAATCAAATGGTAATCTACAAATTGCTTCTCATTATTACCCGCTTATTGGTCCCTATTCATCTAATGATCCTGATTTGCATGAGTATCATTTTTTAATAATGAAACTATCTGGAATAGATGGAGTAATCTTTGATTGGTATGGCAGTAAAGATTTACATGATTATGGGTTGATCAAACAGTCTACCGAGACTTTTATTACAGCATTAGAGGATTTAGGGCTTCAATTTTCTATTATGTACGAAGACAGGGTTGCTGCTCAGGTAGCAGAGCAATCACATACCACTAGTATTATAGAAGCTGCACAAGATGATTTTACATACATCAATCAAAAGTACTTCTCTAGCCCAAAATATATGAAACATAACAATAATAATATGTTATTTGTTTTTGGTCCTCATCATATAACAACTGAAACATCCTGGAATCAGGTATTTGATATTTTACCTACATCTAATCGCCCTGATTTTTTGACATTATGGGCTGCTAGTAACTCTGTTGGTGTAAATGCTACAGGAGAATTTTTATGGGTAGATCAGGATCATTTACTGACTCATGAGCATTATTATAACACTCACCAGACAACAGATCAAATTATTGTTGGATCAGCCTATCCTGGGTTTAATAGTTTTTATAATGAAGGTGGATGGGCTGGTGGCACCGATAGTTGGACTATCGACCTCAATAACGGCACTACTTTTATAGAAACGTTGAATTACAACCATCATGAGCGCTCTGATTTTATACAAATTATTACCTGGAATGATTTTGGAGAGGGTACTATGATAGAGCCTACACAAGAGTTTGGTTTTACCTATTTACAACTCTTACAACAATATACAGGAGTACCTCATACATCAGGTGATCTACAAGTTGCTCTGGACTTATACTTGACAAGAAAAGAGTATACGAATAATGAACAGGCACAACGTTTATTGAATAGAACGTATAAATATATAAAGCAACTTGATATGAATCGTGCTAATAGAGTTATACAAGCTGTAAGGCGATTCTTATAGTATTTTACAAAATGGCTATGATAAAAAGAATACTTTTTAAAGAACAAAAAAAAGCCTGTCTATCAGACAGGCTTGTGTTTTTAAAAAAGTCAAAATGTATATTATAATACTTTCACGTTTACCGCGTTCATTCCTTTTTTACCTTCTTTAAGATCAAATTCTACTTCATCACCTTCACGAATCTCATCTATAAGCCCTGAAATGTGTACGAAGTGATCTTTATTTGATCCCTCTTCTGTAATGAATCCAAATCCTTTGGAGTCATTGAAAAATTTTACTGTTCCTTTGTTCATTATAAAATATTAAAACACGAAGGTAATACTATTTGACCAGTTTTTCCAATTTATTTCAAAATAAAGTTTTTATTCTGTACCATTTAATATCCCCTAAATACAATGATAATAAAGATATTAAACATATAAATTGCAATTATCAGAAGTCATTTACATATACAAAAACACTACTCATATTTCTTATAAAGGTACATTACAAATCAATCTATTTAAGGAGTAAAGCTATTCATTGTTCAATTGATTTTTTGCATAGTTCCTCCATCTATCTACACATTGATCTATATCTTGCGGTATTGGGGCTTCAAAATGCATTTGTTTTCCTGTAACAGGGTGTTCAAAACCAAGTGTTTTTGCATGCAGTGCCTGCCTTGGCAAAACCTTAAAACAATTTTCTACAAATTGTTTATATTTTGTAAAAGTAGTTCCTTTCAATATTTTTTCTCCTCCATATCGTTCGTCATTAAACAAGGTATGTCCAATATGCTTCATATGCACTCTAATCTGATGTGTTCTCCCTGTCTCTAATTTACAAGACACCAATGTTACATATCCTAATCGCTCTATAACTTTATAATGCGTTACTGCTGGTTTTCCCTTCTCTACTTCTTCTCCTTCAAAAACAGTATTCTGTAATCTATTCTTAGGATGACGACCAATATTGCCTTCAATAGTGCCTTGGTCTTCTTCTAGATTCCCCCATACTATTGCTACATATTCTCGTTGACTGGTCTTATCAAAAAATTGTTTTGCCAGATGAGTCATCGCTTCTTCTGTCTTGGCAACCACCAATAAGCCACTGGTATCCTTATCGATACGATGTACCAATCCTGGTCTATCGCTACTATTATTGGGTAAATTATCAAAATGATAAATCAAAGCATTAATCAATGTACCAGAATAATTGCCATGACCAGGATGCACGACGATACCTGCTGGTTTATTTACCACAAGAAGTGCATCATCTTCATACACAATATCCAAAGGGATATTTTCTGGAGTAAGTAAGTTTTCATAAGGTGGGTGAGAAAACAAAACTCTCACAATATCATGAGGTTTGACTTTATGATTAGATTTTACAGCAACGTCATTTACAAATACACTGCCATCTTTTGCGGCTTGTTGTATTCTATTACGGGTTGCATTCTCTACAAAATTCATCAAAAACTTATCCACCCTTAATGGTACTTGACCTGCTCCCGCTACAAAACGGTGATGCTCATAGAGATCATCTTCATTAGTACCAAAATCTCCTGTATCTATATTTTTTTCCAAAATCAGTTAGAAAGGTTTATTGATGCTCCTTGTCCATCACCTAATACAAGGTCTATGACAGAGGTCTTCATTAATTTTGTTCCAGATTTTAATCGTTTTCCCTTATGCCTTAATTCTAATACCATGTCTCTGGCAATATTAGGTTTGTAGGTTACGTCCCCTATTTTGAACCCAAGAGCGATCAATTTTGGTTCTACTTGTCTTCTTGTTTTTTGTACCATATTAGGTACTTCTATCTTGCGGTAACCAGAAGGATTTAAGGTTACATATATTTTTCGGTTTTTCTTAACCTCACTCCCCGCTTTAGGGTTTTGTTCTATTACTGAATATCTAGGGAAATCCGGATTAAAACTAGCTGAATCCTGAACTTCATACTTCAACTCTTTCTCCTCAAGCATTATTGCTATATCATCCAGACTCTTTTTACTTAGACTAGGCACTACAATACGTTGGTGGTGATTAGTTGTACTCTCTAACCATTGTAATGTTACGTATGCCAAAATTGCAAGCATTGCAACTGCTATAACCAATTGTATTAAGAATATTTTACTACAAATAAACTTGACAAGACCTCTGATGAAATTCATAAACACATATAAAATTTGGACAAATATATAAAAACGGAAAGTTTTACGCTTTTCTTATTAGATAAATGATATTTTTGTTTTCAAAAGTTACGCATTTTATGAAGAAAAACATTGCCATTTTAGTAGGGGGATACTCTAGTGAGTTTGAAATTTCTATCCAAAGCGGAAATGTAGTCTACAAATACCTTGACAGAGATTTATATACTCCGTTTCGCATTCATATAGCAAAAAATGATTGGTATTATATCGATGATTTTAATCAAAAACATAGTATTGATAAAAATGATTTTTCTTTAACACTAGAAGGGGGGAAAATTATTTTTGATGCCGCTTTTAATACAGTACATGGTACTCCTGGAGAAGATGGGCTATTGCAAGCTTACTTTGATTTGATCAATATCCCACAAACAACTTGTGATTTTTATCAAGCAGCACTCACTTTTAACAAGCGTGACTGCATTAGTACATTACAACCTTATGGCATACCTACTGCTACCAATTATTTTTTAAACAAGGGAGATACCATAGACTCTAAAGCTATTATAGATACTGTAGGATTACCTTGTTTTGTAAAAGCTAATAAAGCTGGTAGTAGTTATGGGGTATCCAAAGTACATACAGAGGATCTGTTACTTCCTGCTATTGAGAATGCGTATAAGGAAGATGACGAAATTATTATTGAATCTTTTTTAAGCGGAATCGAAGTTTCTGTTGGAGTAATCCAGTATCAAGGAAAAGATATTGTTCTCCCTATCACCGAGATTGTTTCTGAAAATGATTTTTTTGATTATGAAGCTAAATATCTGGGTAAATCACAAGAAATTACTCCTGCCCGTCTATCTGATGAGGATACCAAAAAGGTGCAAGATCTTGCATTGCGAGTATATCAAATATTAAAAATGAAAGGTTTTTCTAGAAGTGAGTATATTTTTCATAATGGGGAACCCCATTTTATAGAAATGAATACTACTCCTGGGCTTAGTGAAGCTAGCATCTTACCTCAACAAGCTAATAAAGCAGGAATTAGTCTAAAAGAATTATTCTCTAATAGCATTGAATCATGTATTTATAAATAAACTGCTTATTTCTATTAGAAAAGATTGTGATAAAAATAGTAATTTGCAAATTCATTTATATTTGTAGTACAAATAAACAATTTTATTGATGAGAAGAGCTGTTTTCCCTGGATCATTTGATCCCATTACATTAGGACATTATGATATTATAGAAAGAGGACTTACCTTGTTTGATGAAATCATTCTGGCTATAGGAGTAAATGCTGAAAAGAAATATATGTTTTCTCTTGAGCAACGCAAACAGTTTATAGAAGAAGCTTTTATAAACGAATCAAAAATAAAAGTGATGACCTATCGGGGATTAACTGTTGATTTTTGTAAAAGACAAAATGCTCAGTTTATATTGCGTGGTCTGCGTAACCCTGGAGATTTTGAGTTTGAAAAAGCTATTGCCCATACCAATAGAAAAATGTCTGAAATTGAAACCGTGTTTTTATTAACCTCTTCTGGAAAGAGCTATATATCTTCCTCTATTGTAAGGGATGTGATTCGTAATGGAGGGGATGTTTCTGAGCTCGTTCCTGATACAGTTCGTGTAAAATAAAAGATTCTAGAAAATAATATCGTATTACAAAAATAACCCCCATCTGATATCACTATCAAATGAGGGTTTTATAAATATAATATACTATTTATTAATTACATGTACCTATAATTTTCCACCAGTGTTCTCCACTACTTGGAGTTACCCATAGAGGCCCAGTTTGAGCTTGGTATAGTGTTCCTTGATATACTACCTTATCCCCTTGCATATATATCTGTGGGTAAGGTTTCCATGCTGCAACACCATTACAGCCACCACCAGTACCACCACCTTCTACAGTAATGCTTACTCTAGATGAAGTTGTTGATTTACCTTGATTATCTGTTGCTACGGCTGTTAGGCTATGGTTTCCAGAGGTAGAATTATTCCAAGTATAAGTGTATGGACTACTTCTGTCCTCACCTAGTTTTGTTGATCCTCTATAAAACTCTACTTTGGTCACACTACCATCACTATCTGAAGCCGAGGTTTTGATTGACACTGTAGCTCCTTCTGCAAATGTAGCTCCGCTAGAAGGTGAAGTAATCGATACGGTAGGTGCCTGATTACCAACACCACTACCTCCGTCGCCATACATTGCTCTAATACCTGTAAGATCTCCTTGAGAAAGCGCGCTTCTGTTTGTTGTGTAAGATGATCCATCTTTTTTAACAATTGTTGGCTGACCATTTGTAGAAAATGCTCTTGAGCTATACATCATAATAGATCCAAAATCTAATGTCGGGGTATACTCATCTCCATCTCTACCTCGTTGCACATAGGTCTGAAAATTATGCTCCATTCCTGGTCTTATATTCTGAAAATTGATCGTTATATACTGATCTCTGTCTTTTCTACTTTGTTCATGCCATAATCCAACAGCATGTCCAATCTCATGAATAGTTGATCCTGTAGAACATCCTCCAGCAAGATTAATAGTTTGTCTTCTTCCTGTACGTCCTACCTGAGATGAACAACCACTACCTACTTGAAAATAAATATACGCGGATTGATTTGTTCTTCTTACAAATTTAAGGCTCGTATTTGCCTCCCAATGCGCAATGGCTGTAGTTACTCTAGTTTGATTGGGTAGACTGCTTTGTATCTCATAATATACAATATTGTTTGGCCATCTACCAGAGGTTCGCCCTACACTTTTGGCATGAGGAGAATCATCTGGATACACAATCATATCTCCTTCTAAAATATAATCATCACCTATTTTTTCTACCTCTACAGATTGCCCATGCAATTGGATGGTAACAATCTCCCCTTTTTGGTTTGGATATGCCATTTCTGTTGACATGCCTTTTACTGTTTCTGCCTGGTTAGATGGTGTGGCTTCAAAAGCTTCTTGTTCACACGAATTAAACATCAAGCACGCTGCAAGGGTAGTTACCCCTAGTGCAGTACTTCTTAATAAATTGTTCATAATAATATAAGTTATTGTTAATATGATCTGTAAACTGCTAAATCATAAAATATATTGTTATGCACTCCTTATACCTCTTGTTCATGCTTATGCTAAACAACTAACTAACAGTTGTTTTTACTAAGCTTACACTAAAAAAAGAACTTTTGAAAAAAAATCAAAAAAATAGCCACATGCTACTTTTTCTTTATTTTTTTACGCATTTTTTAATAAACCACGGTAATTCTTTTTTTCTACTGACATACCTTTGTCACTCCTCGATATTACTTTTACTTTACTATTAATTCATTATTATAACATCATGATAAAAACAAATTTAGAGCCTTTTTGGGTTCTCGGGATTTCTGTGCGTACTACCAAAAAAGACAATCAATTCACAAAAGATATTCCTGCTTTATGGGACACCTTTTTTTCTGAAGGGGTACTGCATAAAATACCCCATAAACTAGAAGACTCGATCTATGCTGTATACACAGATTATAAAAGTGATCATACTGAAGAATACACAATGATATTGGGGTGCAAAGTAAAAAATATAGAGTCTATACCTAAAGGGATGAAAAGTGTAGAGGTCAAAAAAAGTACTTATACACGATTTACAGCTAAAGGTGATATAAACAAAGGGGTAATCTACGATAAATGGGTCTCTATCTGGGATACCGATCTTGATAGAACTTATACTACTGATTTTGAGTTTTATGGAGAAGAGGCTCAAAACCCTAGTGATGCAGAGGTAGATATCTTTGTGGCTATTTCATAAAAACAAAAATTACAAATAAACTAGCTCGGGGTAAGCCTACAAAGTATTCGTTTGAAGCGAACCTTAAATTTCGAAGTAAACTTCGGAGCATTAAAACCTCACTTAGTGAGTAAATTATTAAAACAATATATTTTCATAAACTAAGTCTGATTTTTATATAAACACATCTTTTTTAAAAAAGATGTGTTTATATAAAAACTCCTTATCTAATCAAGATTTCTTGAATTGAATTTTAAGTTTATTGATTTCTTCTGGGTTAACATTCACAAGCGCTTTATTACTCTTTTTTTCTAAAAAAGAAACCTCTTCTCCTGTCACCGTAGTAATTTTATCAATTTCTATTTCCTTAGGGTATACTATCACAAATGTTATCTCAGAATTTGTATTAATACCTTCATTGTAACTAATTGAAAGATATAGCGCAGTATCTTCCTTACCTATATCAAAACTGGTATGTTTACTTGTTTCTATATATTTTATAACTTGTGTAGGAGGTGATACCCACAACTCTCCTTGATCCTGCAATTCTTGCAATACTTCTATATGATTTGTATAATCATGTATAGGTATTGCCCCCCAAGAACCATCTGCTACACCATGCACTTCTCTGATTGCCCATAACCCTTCTTCTGCCGCCATATTAGCTACTATATTAAGGTTTTCTATTGGTGTATTTGGGCCATGTGCATAAAACTTTAGTCCAAAATAAGGTGTATTGATATCATTTAAAAAATCTGAATTTACTCCCTGAGTGTACGCTCCTGATCTAGCTCCCAAATATTTTTTACCATCTAAATATGTTAGCATTTCGGTGGTATATTGATCAAAGGGAAAAGCAAAAAATAATGGTATTACTCCCGTATTGTCATAAATAAGTTGATGGCTTACATCTATTTCAACATCAAAATCATCAATCCCCCATGTTTTGGTAGGGCACCAACTCACATCATGTCCACAATAGTGATTATGAGTATGATTTATAGCCTCATGCCCATTATCAATTAATTTATTAGCAATCCCCCACTCTGTTTGATCTACCTCGCTCGTTATAATAGCAAAGCCAAATTCTATATCATGATCTGTAGCAATACTATCTGCATAATTTGCTATACCATTGGCATTAGGTATTCCAAAATCATCGTGTATTAGCGAATACACACCTTTATTATCATTTTTCCATTTTGACACTTCTATAGTAACATCCTTAATATGTTCTAATACAATGGTATCATCTCCAATATCACAAGCTATAGATAGTACCGATACTAGCATCAGTAAACTGATATACTTATTTCTTTTCATAAATTTAAGTTGGTTAGGTTATATATAGCAACAATATAACCAATATACACATAACACACTAATAAACAGAGGTTAAAAAATTCTGATATCATATCTTTTAGGGGTGTACGACAAATTTCCCTTTTTGTTAAAATTTAGTATTTTTATTAGAAACATATTTAATGGATATAAAGACTCAAGCCTCGTTAATCTTCGACAAACATTTTGAACAATGGTTATCTGATCCTTCTCGTATGGAGAATGGATATCAATACGAATCTACGTACGCTGCAATGATGTCAAATGTTGAGCAAGAAGTTTTACAATTATCTGTTGGTCGTGTTCCCAAGAGCAAGAACTTAAAAAAAAACTTCAAACCAGATTTGGAAAGATAGAATCCTGCAAGTCTCATGTTATTGCTCAATCTCCAGGTTTTATGGGTATTAGTAGTTTGGCTCAAGAAACCATGTGCTATATGGGTCAGTATTTGGTATTTAGTGAAGCAGAAGATGTGATCAATAATTTGACAGGTGCAGGGGTCAATGCCAAGCAAATAGAGCGTGTTTGCCACAAATATGGACAATGGATTGAAGATGCTGATAATGCGGTTATCAAAAATCTGGTTTATAAAGAATATGAACCAGGTAAAGCGGATGAACTTCATTATGTTAGTGTAGATGGGGCTATGTACCTAACAAGAGAGGAAAGTTGGAAAGAGAGTAAGCTAGGTAGAATAT
>NZ_PGUB01000089.1:0-19888 GCF_002924285.1 Aquimarina sp. I32.4
TGGATGGACGGATTATTTAGTCAAATCAAGAATCTAAGTCCTCCTTTTGTATATTCCAATGCATAAAGCGGGTTTAAATATCATTGTACTTACCACTACAAAAAGTATACATGGGTTAATAAGACATGCATAAACATGAATAAGAAAGATTATAAAACCCTGTTATTCAAAAGAAAAACAACACCATTAAGGACTCAAAATGAATTAATAAATGTATCTGATAATAATAAGACACCATATAAATGTATAGGTAATGTTGTGGTGTAAATATTTTTTTTGCAAGTCGATTTGTAGTTGTATTAAAATATTCTAAAATTCTTACCCTACGTTCTTAAGATATTTTTGTTTATATCCAGAATATACAATTAGTTTCGTTTTGACTTTAAGAATATTTAAAATGATATACTATCTTTCATTATTTTCTATGTAATTTTGAATACTCATAGATTACTTACTATTCAACTAAGTTATAATAAAACAACACATTCAATTGTCACAAAAAAAGTCTAGAATTCTTAAACTAGCTCTATTTGCTACAGGACTTTCTGGGATTGTAGCCGAGTATATATTATCAACTTTAGCGACTTATTTTCTTGGAGATTCTGTTTTTCAATGGACCATGATCCTCTCAATTATGTTATTTTCTATGGGAATAGGAAGTAGATTAAGTACGCTTTTTACTTCAAAAATTTTAGAAAAATTTTTGATTGCCGAATTTTTATTATCATTACTTACATCTACCGCTGCGCTCGCTACTTATTTTTTGATGGGAGTTACTGAAAATATTGGTGTGGTTATCTATGGTTTTAGCATTGCCATAGGATTATTAATAGGTATGGAAATTCCATTAGTAATTCGTATTAATGAAAGCAATGAAGAATTGAGAACTAATATTGCTGGCGTGATGGAGAATGATTATTACGGTAGTCTTATTGGTGGTTTATTCTTTGTTTTTATTGGTTTACCTTTTTTGGGTTTAACTCATACACCTTTTATACTTGGCGGCATTAATTTTCTGGTAGCTATTGCTCTTTTTATAAGGCTCAAAAAGCATGTTGATACTTCTTATCGCATACCTTTTACCATTACCATTCCTGCTATATTGTGTACTATTCTATTTTTAAGTTATAATGCAGATGAGATTGTACTGTATGGTGAGCAAAAACGATACAATGATAAGGTCGTATTTTCTAAACAAACACGGTATCAAAAAATCACCATTACACAATGGAAGGAGCACTATTGGTTGTATCTAAATTCTAGTAAACAACTCTGTACTTTTGATGAATTTCTATATCACGAACCTCTAGTACATCCAGTCATAAAACTAACTAAGGACCCTCGCAATATTCTTATTCTTGGTGCAGGGGATGGTTGTGCAATCAGAGAGGTATTAAAACATAAAGATGTAGAACAAATCACTTTGGTCGACATAGATCCCGAAATGACAAAAATAGGAAAGTCTCATGAGATTTTTACTACAATGAATGATAGTTCCTATTATAATCCAAAAGTAAAAGTTATCAATCAAGATGCTTTTCAGTTTCTAGAGGAATCTGATACTTTTTATGATGTTATGATTCTTGATTTCCCAGACCCCAAAAGCATTGATTTAAATAGAGTATATACCAAAGAGTTTTATAGACTCTGTCATCGCAGGCTTCGACCTTTTGGACATATTATTACTCAGGCAGTAAGCCCGTATTATACAACAAAAGCGTTTAAATCTATAGAAAAAACATTAGGAGCATCAGGATTTACTACCCTTCCTATTCATAATCATGTATATTCATTTGGAGAATGGGGTTGGGTTATTGGTTCTAAATATGAATCTAAAAAGGAGATTAAAAATCGTCTTTTAGAAATGACCTTTGAAGATATAGAAGCTCGATGGATTACTAATGAATCTATGAATTTAATGACTTCCTTTGGAAAAGATTTGGTAAAAATAGATAGTGTAGAAGTAAATACAGTTCGCAACCCCGTTTTATATAAATATTACTTAGGCGGAACGTGGGCTAAATTTTTATAATCTATACTAATGGATCGACGTCAATTTTTATACCTCAGCGGAGGACTAATTACCATCGTAGCATGTAAAAAATGGAACGGAAAGATTGTGCCTAAACTAAATTTCCCTATTCGTATTGATTCTAATAGCGCTACTGGACATCTTGTTAAATCTGCCATTCAATTACCAATAACTTCTACCGTACTTACAGAGACACTTATTGTGGGCGGAGGAATCTCTGGACTCGCTGCTGCTTGCTCCTTACCGTCAAATGATTTTATAGTTTGCGAATTAAATTCGAGTTTAGGTGGTACTTCTAGTGCAATATCTATAAACAACACACGATATTCACAAGGCGCTCATTATGAGCACACCTACTTACACAATTATGGAAAAGAAGGTTTAGAGTTACTCAAAAAACTAGACATAATACAATTTAATTCACACACCAATTTATGGGACTTCATAGATCAACAACATCTTATTGCTCCTGATCAAGAGGAAGCATGTTATGTACATGGAGAAATGAAAGCTTCTATACTACCAAACTCTGATTTACGTAAAAACTTTTTTTCCTTATTACAAGATTTAAAAGGAGAGTTTCTTTTACCAAGCACATTGATTTCTTCAAAATTTCATGATCTTGATCATATCACATTCTATGACTATCTCAATAAATATTTACCTATTGACAGCACTTTTATTAATGCTATAGATTATCAAATGCTAGATGATTATGGGGGTACCTCTAAACAAATTTCAGCATTAGCAGGGATTCATTACTATACCTGCAGACCGTATTATACCAATAAGAATATCGCTTTATTTTCACCAACAGAAGGGAACTATTATTTTATAAAAAAAATGGCAGATCGACTTCCTTCTGACAATATACAATGTGATCATTTAGTTTTTGGCATGAAAAAGGAAACCAATAAATGGCATATCGATGTATTAGACACCAAAAATATGCTCAGAAAAAAAATAATTGCTAATACCGTGATTTATGGTGGGCAAAAACATGCTTTACAATACATTCACCCTAGCTCACATCTTCAATTTAAGGATGTTTCTTATACTCCTTGGGTAATTATTAATGTAGTCCTTACAGATGCTATCACATTACCTGGCAGTAAATGGCAAAATGATTTTATATCGCCAGACATGACTTTTTTAGGCTTTACTGATTCTAAAATTCAGAATCAAGATCATGAGCGTGTATTGACTGCATATTACTGTTTTCCAGACATGCATCATTATAGTGTTCAGAACATCGAAACTTCTTATGATATTATAGTACTCGAAACGATACAAAAAATGTCTACTTATTACAAAAAAGACATTAGTAATGCTGTAAAAGAAGTATACGTTAAATTATTAGGACATGCTATGCCAATCCCTAAACTAGGTTACTTAACTAAATCTAGAAATCTATTAACGGATGGCCTGGCCTTTGCAGGAGCAGATACAGGGCGTTTACCACTTTTGTTTGATGCTATAGATTCTGGTATACAAGCTGCAAAAATGGTTTCTAACACATAATCTAATTTCTTTAATACATATCCCAATTACCATCTAGATAATATTTATAAAGCATAGGGGAATTAATGGTATTGATTTCAACCATAGTAGTATCTATAAGTGGTTTCCCAAAAGAAGTAATCAGGTCGATGGCTTCTTGGTTAAGCCATTTATTATTAAGTTTCTTATATGAGGTTTGTTTTAACCTGTTTATCATCTGTTTTTTGGTATATTTTTTACTACCTAAAACCCAACCCCATTCTCCTAAAGTCAATACCTGATTGTGCATTTGTAAATTTGTAAAACCAGCAGCTTTCATCGTTTTATCGATACAGAAAAATGCTTTTGTTGCATAATACGGGCTTCCTGCCTGAGTAATAATATGGCCGTTAGGTCTAAGTGCATGATGTGCCAAATGATAAAACTCTAATGAATACAACTTATTTATTTCGATGGTTTTTGCATCAGGTAAATCTATAATAATGACATCATAAAAAGTTTCGTTTTTTTCTAAAAAAGTAAAACCATCATCATTAACTATCTTTACTTTGGGGTGATGTAATGCTGATTCATTATATTTTACAATTCCTTCAAATTCTTTTCCCAATTTTGTCATTGCAGGGTCTAGATCTACAACAGTAATAGTACTCACTTCCTTATACTTAAGCAGCTCTTTAACATTAAAACCATCTCCTCCGCCTATAATTAGAATATTTTTGTGTTCTGGTGTCAAAGCCATAATAGGGTGTACCATAGGCTCATGATATAGAAATTCATCAAAAGTGCTTAACTGTTGGTTTCCGTTAATGAACAACCAATAATGTTCTTTCCATTGAGTAATGGTGATTTTTTGATATTCAGACTGTTCCTGATATACAATTTTATCTTTATACCTTGATTGCTCACTATATAAAATGATGTTTTCAGATTTAATGAATCCTATGCTTAGTATAGAAATTAAAGCAAGTATACTACCAATGATCCATCTTTTTTCTAGTACAAGCAAACTTCTATAATTCCAAAATAGAAGCACAGCTACAACAAAGTTAAGAGCTCCAAAGGTAAAAGCTGTATTGGTAATTCCTAGATATGGTAGCCCCCAAAAGGCGAATAGTAATCCACCGATTAAACTACCTATATAATCCCAGGACATAATATTGGATATGTTTTTATTGAGAGGCTCATAAACCTCATTTAATCGTGTTGCCAGAGGGATTTCAAAACCAATACAAAAGCCTACTAGTAAAGCTAACCCATAGATAAGAACATGTATAAATTCACTTTTTGCAGCTATTGCATATACTAGTAAAGGGGAAAAACTTATTAAAAGTGATAAAGAAAATTCTATAAAAAGAAATGTAAGTAATAGTCGTTTGGTTACTAACCGGCTTGTATGACTACCGATTCCCATAGCAAAAAGCATTATCGATAGTACTATTGTCCATTGTATAATAACATCTCCTATAAAATAAGAGGCTAAAGTTGATAGTATAAATTCTGAAGTTAAACCAGAAATCCCTGTTGCAAAAATAGCTATTTTAAGCCAAAAGCCTTTTTTTATTTGTAACATGAGTCTTTAAGGATTAAATAACTTTTAGGAAAAACTTAGGCAAATAAGTATAGATCCTCCGATATATGAAAAAGCTTCAATAATTGCAGCTCCAATATTTGGTTTTTCTTGGTTTACAATTTCATCAGTAAGCTTTCTTTTGGGGAGTAATATTTTATCAGTCAAAAATCTAGCTAAAGGTAGCATTACTAACCCGATTCCTGTTTCTAGCAAGAAATTCTCTCCAACCAAAATCCAACTATCGGCCTCCATTTGTGCACCAAATCGTATAAGATTGGCAACAGCAATAATTGCTCCAGAAAATCCTATTCCTACAGCAACATTATCGTTTTTGATATGCTCATGGATATCATATGGGGTTATTAGATTATATACAATACTCACAAGCCACAAAACGAATTGTGAAATTACCCAAAGGATAAGAATTTCTATAAAATTATCATGATTTTCTACAATTACTCCATAGATCACCAATGCATTAGCAATACATATTGCCCCTTCAAGAACGCCAACCCCTACATTTTGATCTCTAATTATTTCTTCTTTAATCGAAAATTTTCTTAAGATCAGCTTATCAGAAATTACTATTGAAATATTTAATAGAACAATTGATAATAACCCGTAGATACCAACCTCTATAAGGTCATCTACAATATGAACAATACCATCACCAGAATACACTGCAGATATCACAATAATCAGTGCTATATAGTAGCCAACATTTGCAAATGAAAATGCCAAATTATCTTTTTTGACTAATTCATCATCAATATTAATACTCTTATGTACAAGCTGATATACTTTTTTTCCTATAAAAAATAACACAAAACTTATCAATAAATAAATTAACGCGGTAATCAGATTATCGATGGTTTCTAAAAAATTGAACTGCATATCGTATTGAGTTAATAATTTGTTACTTAAAAAAGTTTATTTACCAAATCCACTACTTCTAGATCTACTTCCTGACCTACTTCTCGAAGAAGAAGAAGAAGACCATCCAGATCTTGAAGCTCTTCTACTAAAAAAATTAGGTCTTGATTTTCTAGTTTGAGCAGAATTTGTTCCATAAAGTGACTTATTACCAGTTTTTGGCCCGTAATAACTTCTTTTCCCATAGTATCCTCCAGAGGAATAAGTTTGATAATCTCGTCTGTACACAGGTCTACTCATCATCCCAAACATCTGGTTCATAAACATGTACTGCCCATAGAACCCCCAAAAACTAACTCCATTATTAGTTCTCCATTCACCATACCTACTATCTCCAACATACCTATATCCTGGGGGTGAAGCTGCTTTTGAGATTTTACCTTGGCCTTGTTTTTCTAGGACTACCATCCCTAAATTATCTTCGTGTTTTAAGAAAAATTTCTCATCAACTTCAACCCAATCCGTGGCTTCTTCATATGGTTTGTCATCCTCATGTTTGATGATTCTATACTTATGCTTATATGTCTTAAAAAAAGTTCCCTCAACGTCCATATCCTCTAAAATCACAGAAAATTCTTCTTCATTACTATTCTCAACTATATAGTTATCTAAAGGAGTTTTCTTAAATTTTTTTGTACCACATCCTGTTATAATACTTATTATGAAGAGTGTTATTGTAGCTATTCTTATGCCATTTGATGTTATCATTTTTCTGTTTTTATCGTGGGAGAATATTTGAAAACTCAAATTCTTTAGCATAGTTTCCATGAGATGCTTCGAATTCTTCTTCTCCTACTCTAGTAATAGAAATTAATTCTTTGTTATCTGTATTTTGATAGGTCCAACTAATTAATTCAGAATATTGTTCATCCTTACCTTCTTCCATACAATGCCCTGGGCTTGATTCTTTTTTGGTGAAAATATTATTATTATAATGTATTTTGTTGGGTGCATCGTCATTGGCAATAATGATTTCAACTAAATCAGACTGAATCTCTAATAAATTGATTTTTTTCCAAACAGAACAGATCAATCCATCATCATCTTCAACATATAGATACAGAGATTCGTCTCCTGAGTCTAATAAATATTCTCTCGCAAAACAATTATTACCCCAATCATATATATATACTTTTTTGACTTCCCACGTTTTTATGAAATAATCGATCATAAAACCTTTTTTGAGGTCATTTACTGTAAAATCAACAATACTTTCACTTTTATCTTTTTTAAAAAAACTGAATATTCCCATACAAATTAATTTATATCCTTACCACAATGTTTACAAGTTTGACAGCTATCTTTATTTTCTAATGTATTACCAAATCCATTTGCTAAAATACCTGCGGGCAATGCGAATAGACCAACTCCTAAAATCGCCATGATTCCTGCCATAAATTTTCCTAAGCCTGTAATAGGGTATACATCTCCATAACCTACTGTAGTAAGTGTTGCTACCCCCCACCACATTGTTGCAGGAATACTTGAAAATGATTCTGGCTGAGCTTTATTCTCGACAAAATACATCAGACTAGATGAAATTACCAATAGAGTCAATACTGCAAAAAGTGAGATCACTAATTCTTCTTTTTTAGATTTAACTACATTTCTAATATGGCTAAAAGCTCGATTATATCTTGATAGTTTCAAAATTCTGAATAATCGAAGTAGTCTTATACCTCTAACAACTCTCGAATCTACACCTATTAATAAAGGAATATAGGCTGGTACAATTGCGATCAAATCAATAATGCTAGAAAAAGAAAACAAATATTTTAATCGCCCTTGAATTGGCTGTGAATATTCTTCTTTTTCTGTAATAGACCATATCCTTAAAATATACTCTATCGTAAATATATAAATAGAAAATATCTCTATGTAATCAAATATTAGCTGATAATCTCTTTTTAGGGAATTAACAGATTCAAGAATGATTGCAAGAATGTTTAAAAAAATCAACGAGATAATAAATAAGTCAATCCTTCGACTCCATCTATCATCAGATGCTCCTTTTTCAAGAATTTCATAGGAGCGTTTTTTAAAACTTTTATAATTCATTTAATTGATTTGTACTATGTATTAGCCCTCTTTCTACACTTTTATAACTATGGGTTTTAGATTCTAATTCTTTTGCTAAGATATCATATGCTTTTAGATAATCCATACTTGTATTGCAGGTAAAAAAATCTACCGCAGCATATTCATGCTCAGGCCAAGTATGTATTGCCAAATGACTTTCGGCTATAATCACAACACCTGTTACTCCTTGCGGAGAAAATTGATGAAATACTGATTTTATTATTGTTGATCCAGAACTATCAGCAGCTTCATTCATAGAGGCTTCTAAAATATTTAAATCATTAAGAATATCAGAAGAACATTTATGAAATTCCATTAGTATGTGTAACCCTAATCCATTCATCTACATTTTATTATATTTCTGTTATAAGTTTTTTTAGGATGTATCTATACTTTAACTATTTTGATCTGTGTTTTTATTAGCAGCCATTTTTGCTTTTAATGCGGCTAGACTATCTGATGCTTTACTAGCCGGCACGCTTCCTATAGCATTATCAATCTCATCATCTAACGATTTTCCTTCATTAGCAATACCTCCATATGCTTCAGACAATGCTTCTTCTTGTTCAACCTTATCTTTCATTCTTTCTAGTAATGAAATCGTATTAGAAGAATCAATCGCTGCAATTTGTTTGTTTAAATTTTTGGTTGCAGAAGCTACTTTTACTCTAGCTTTTAGTGTTTTTAGCTCATTTTCCCAAGAACTGATCTTTGACCTTAGTGTTTTAACATTTGTTTCTAGTTTGTTTACATTTTGACTAAATAACAATTGTTCTTTTGAGGCTCTTTCTACATGCGCTTCAGATTCTGCTTTTTTCTCTAATGCTACTCCAGCTAAACGATCGGCTTCATTAGCTGCAATTTCCCCTGACTCTACTTTTTGAAGTAATAAAATTGCTTTTCTTTCGTAATCAGCAGCTTTTTCTACTTCTTTAGAAATCTCATTTCTAGATCTAATTTCTAATGCTTTAACCTCTGCCAAAGCTTTTAAGCTACTTTCAAGATCTTTTTTCATATCCCTAATCCCCTGTTCTGTCATTTTTATAGGATCTTCTAACTTATCTATTACAGCGTTGGCTTCTGCTTTTCCAACGGTAAATAATCTTTTAAATAAACTCATTATATATATTTTTAGTTTTTTGAAAATGCAATTAATTCTTTTGAATACTCAGATAATAGGATACTTAGAGAATTAAGGGAGCCTTCTAATTCGTTTTGGTCTAAATTTGATATTTGTAAAGTATCTCTAAAAATTACAACCTTTCCTGATTCGTCCAAAACAAATGCTCCGTGAATAATCTCTCTGTTTTTCATAAGTAATTTTTGAAAAACATCAATTGATATGGATTTCAATTCTAAGAGATATTGTTCGATAATCAAAATAGGATCGGCACAATTAATAATACAGTTTTTAATCCCTGCGGATTCGGCATTTATAACTATAATCTGATCTTCTTCAATTGATGTTGTGATTGTATAACCTAGGTCTAAGACAAAATTTTTAACCTTACTAAAGTGGTCTTCCATTTACTATAGATTTTTAATTATTTTATTAAATTGTAATTAATACACCTTATAATTTTATTCAATTTCAAAGGTAAATATAATCAATTTATTATTATTTGCTAAAAAAATTAGCATTTACTACAAAAATGAGCAATTATTTTATAAAACATAATTTTAAAATATAACAAAAACACTAATAAACACAAGTATTTTAAGCAAAAACACTATTTGCATTAGCCATTAATTTATTTGAAGCCTACTCCTTAAACAAAAAAACAAAACAGCCCTAAAAATTAACACCACAATTATAATTGCTATTTATTTTAGCATTACACAAAGTACAGCTCACAAAAATCTCAGAGAACACGGATATACCCTTTTTATAATTTATTCTGGAATAAAAAAAAGGTTTTAAGATATAGTTTAGAGAAATCAAACACAACAATTAAGACGAATCAAAGATAATAGCAACGTATCCATAACCTAAAAACAAAAAAAACCTCATAAAAAATCTATAAGGCTTTGTACAGAAGACGAGACTGATCTCGAGATTTTTAGCTGAAAATTCCGAGTTAGCTATATAATATTCATCAAAATATGCTCCGACCAGTTAAAGAGATACTCTATTTAACAAAAAAGACAAAACTTTTAACCTCCTGGGTTAAAAATTCAACTGATAAAGCTAAACACTTCGTCAAAAAGACATATCAGAAGGTATTTTGAGTTAAACGGAGCATCCAATAGACCTACTGATGTATCGATGTTGTTAAAATTTTGACGATTGTTACTATAATTTTATCAACGCTTCTGGCTCGACCTCTTTTATAAATAAGATCAAATAATTTTCTTAATAATATGTCAAGTATTTAATGCTGTTGTAATAAAACATACAAAAAAAAGAGGTTAGTCAAAAAGTTTTTTTTGATCAACCTCTTTACATATTTAGTATATCTACTCGATAGTATCTAATAAATTTTATTTTAGAAACTATACGCTTGCTGATTCTTGTTTTTATACTCTTTAATAACATGATCCAGAAACGTAAATAAAAGTGTATTCATAAAATCAAAATCAATTTTATTTCTTAAGACTTCAATAGAATCAACATATTTTCTTGCGCTAAGTACTGCAAGCTCTTCAGTAGAATTCTCAATCAAACCCTCAATACAACTTGCATTAAATTCCATGTGGCATTGTAATCCATACACCAAATCCGCATATTCGATAATCTGCCTAGGGCATCCTTCACTATAAGCCAAAACCTTGGCTTCTGGGGTTAACCCAGCCATATCACCATGCCAATGACCTACAACAGCATTGTCAGGAAAATGAACAAGTTTTGTGTGGATATGTCCTTCTTTGGTTTTCATTATCGGAAAATAACCAATTTCTGGTTCTGGACTTTTTTCTACAGGAGCACCTAATGCTTGCCCAATCATCTGTGCACCGAGACAAACACCTATAACAATTTTTTGGTGATCTATAAAATTTTTAATTAGTGCCATTTCTGCTATAGCATCAAAATAAGAACACTCTTCTTTGGTTGTATTGGGACTTTGTGGGCCTCCCATTACAATTAATCCATCTAGATTATCGATAGTTGTTGGCAGCTCTTCATTTAAATACACTCTAGAAAAAGAAACTTCATATCCTTTTTTTGAAATCCAATCTTTTATTACACCAAGGCCTTCAAATTCTTCATGAATAACAATATGTAATTTAATCATAATATAAGGTTTTAGTTATGTTATAGAAAATTCATGCTGAAATGTTGATTGCATCAGGTCTGATACATATTTTAGAATATATGTTTTATCCTTATTTTTTTCTGAAGCCGAGTTGTATAAGTCCCAAAATTCGTTTTCAAATTTATTACTAATCACCCCATCAGATATAATGATATTTGATATACTTCCTATTTTAGGCTTTGACTTTTTACGCATATTGGTTCTGAGTATAGTATTAGGGTGCTTAATTTCATAAGATAATTCAATCGTTTCTTCGGTTAAGCATAAATTGTAATTAGAATATCTAGAGATAGTCAAAAGATTAGATAACTGTTCCATCACTTCATCTATAGTTAACTCCATATCAAAATATTTTGGATTCACTAAATATTCTTTTAATGAATCTATTGAAATAAGATGGTATTTGTTGTAATTATTCACGTGACTTTTCCAAGCTTTTATTTCCTCCTTTCGCAGGGATACAACTTTTTTGATTTCTGTATCAGAATATCCTTTTTCTATATAAAATCGAATAATTGTAGACATTGGCAATGTAATCGTTGGCAAATATGATTCAGCCGTTAGTATATCACCTTTATAGTTTTTTAAAACGTGATTTATCTCTTGCTGTTCTTTGGCTGATTCATCATTAATTTGTAAACTAATCACATTATTAGCCTTTTTTTGTATATAAGGAGTCCACTCATAGGCATTCGTTTCTCCTAATTGCGCAAAGAAAGGTTTGCTGTTTTCAACAACTATAGAAGTTAACCAATGCGCATTAATAGATAAAATGTTATCTTTTTTTGAAGCCTCAATTAATTCTTCTTCTTTACTTTGATCATAAGACAGATAGAAGATAAATTCTACTCCTTGCTGTGTTAGATACTCAATCCTTTTTTCTAAATCAAGGTTTTGATCTTTTGCAGACTGACATATAATCCCCACTTGGGTTTTTATTGGCTTAACAAGTGTAAAAATAGCCGTATTATGATCTAATAAAGATAAATTTCTTAGCAAGATTCTACTATTCATTCTAGAGATCATTTTCATCCAATGATGAAATGTTTCTATGACTTCTTTTGAGTCTTTTTCTAGTAATAAATCTATATTAGAGCCATCGGATTCTGGTGTAGATATAAAAGCTACAATTAGATCTTTAAGGTTTTTTGTGGTGTCGGTTTTCATAAGTTTTAAGAGTATTTAATTTTTCGTTAAAAAATATCTAAAAGGAATCACACAATCTAAAATGACTGCACACTCAAATTTGTTTAAAATTTAGATCATGTGATAAGAGATGATTGTTTGTGAAGAACAATATTACACAGGAACTTTTAACAACTGATAATCATTAAAAGCATTTTCAATTTCTTCGATCTCAAACAACTTACTTTTTTTAAGCATGTTTTTTGTAGGGAAACTAGATTTCCTTACTCCTTCTATTATTTCTTCAGAACTTAAAAGATCATTTAAAATCTCTTCAGACTCTTCTTCAGAAAAAAATTGCAACAATACTTGTTTTAATACGTGAGCATCTGGATTTAAAAAGCCTAGCATCATCTTAGGGAGTTGTTCTCCTATTGTAATCTGTAGTTCTCTAGGCATTTTTGGCCATAAAATCTCAAAAAAATGCTTGAAATAAGCATGATGTTTTCCTTCGTCTGTAGCATGGTCAAGAGCAAATTCTCTGATTCCTTTTTGAACATTTTCATCATTAGGTAAGCCCATCAATGTTCCAGTAATTAACGTTTCTGAAATGATAACAAAAAAGACCTTTATCATTTTTTCTAGCTCCTTGGGTTGATTAAGAATAATCGCATCGAGCTCTTTTAGAAACATAGGTTCTAATCTAAGAGATTTAATTTTTGTATAATCCTCTATTTTTGAAATAAGTGAAAACGCCATTTCTGCATGTGCCCCTTCATCTACATAAATTTTTAATGCATCATCTTTCATTTCCTTGGATAACCAGGGTAAAAAAGAAGGCATTCTAATTAAATTACAAACTTCGTTTACTGGTCCTAATTCTAGCCAAACTGTAAATTCTAAGTAGTTATAAAGCTCTAATACAAGTAAAGAGTCAATTTTTTCCTTAGGTAAGCTAGCTACTTTAGGATGCTTTAGTAAAAGAGAAAGCTCTCTCGAATAGAAATCTAGACCTTCTTCAAAATCTTGAAGAGTAGGATGAGTATTTAAATGAACAATAGCAGTGTCTTGCCATTGTTTGAACCTAGAGATATACTCTTTTGTTGGTCGTGACATAATTTTAAAGGTTTTAAGATGTTATTGATATATATAAAATGTGTATTGATAATATCTATGGTTACTGGTATTATCAATCAACATGAAAATAAAATTTTAACAAAAAACAATACTTACTTGACATAAAAGCAATTATATGTTTTTTTGACATAAACGAATAATTACAGCTTGAACTTTATTTAACACACTTTAAATCAACTCTTTATAGATATTATTTAATTATTTTAAAAAAGTCAAGACAATTAATAATTTTATTTTAGGTTTAAAAAATTGAATAAGAGTGGAATTGATATCACTGCAGCCTTAGTAAAACAAGCAGCTATATCATAACAGATTCTAAGTTTCCACTATCTCCTGAGGGAGTTTCTCTGACGTGAATTCCTGCCAAGTGTTCTTTTGTTATAGTGAAACCTAAAACAAAAGATAATTTTAATCTTTCCTTATCAGTATGACAAAGTCTTACATCATACCCTTGCTCATGAGTGAGAACATCAAAACAGGTATCTCTTAGCATTCTTGCTAAAGCACAATATTTATTTAAAACTTCTTTAGATAGCCCAAATTGAGATTCCTCCTGACAAGTAGTTTTTTCAGAGGAATTAATCTCATCTCTTGAATAAGGTAATATGGAAAAAGCAGAATGCCTAAATGCACTAAATTTTAAATAATTCATAAGTATATGATTATATGAGTATCAGTCCAATAGTGTAAAGCTAGCTAATTAAAACAATTGAAACATATAACAACTTGTTAAATAAGTAATCAAATATCAAAAAATATCAAAAAAGACTAATACTCTTTCAATGATATTTAAATTCTATTACTGTTTCCTGTATACCACTTTATTCTTTTATTAAAGAATTATCAATAAAAACAAAAAAAAGACTGTCTATAAAGCAATTTAAACAGTCTTTCTTTTTTCGCTATTTTGAGATATACACAAATTTTTAAGAAGTTTATTATAGTTGTTTTAGATCACTAAACCCTCTTTTTTCAATTTATACGCCATACTCTACCTGTTTTTCTCAGAAAAAAACTTTGAAGCTCATATTTTGTTTGGTATAACCAAAAACAAACACCTTAACACCTTTACTATAATGTACTATTCCTTGTTAAATTAGTAATTTCTCTTTGGCATTACCCCTTAGATTACGCTCAACAATTCTATTGAAGATATCCTCTCTACCGATATAAGCTTGCTCATTCAACAAGAGAACCATTTGATTGAAAATCTATTTGTGCTATCTTTTTAAGTTGTTTGCCCTTCAAAATTGTCATTATGCTACAATCTTTCCTCATAACATGCCCCCTCCTTTATGCTTAAGTTTTGATAGCCTTATGACAATTTACAAACACAACCATAATAGCAGATAAATATTAAAAAATCAATTTTCAAGGATGTTTTTCGCTATCGTAACTAAGATAGCTCTCACATGGGAAAATGCTTCCTCTTCAGTTTGACAAAAAGAAATCACTGTCTCTAGCTTCTCAATATGTAGTTTATTAATTTGTTGAGAAGTAATTTCCGATTTCCCTACAATGGCATAAAACGTAATATCATTTTGAAAAGCATATTTTGCTACGTGAGACACCACTTTACCTTGCATAGTTTGTTTATCTATTTTACCCTCTCCTGATATAATAATATCGGCATTTTTACAGATAGTTTCAAAATCTGTTATATCAAAAACAATTTCTATTCCAGATTTTAATTGTGCATTAAAAAAAGCAATACTTCCCGCTCCTAATCCTCCTGACGCTCCACCACATGCTATGCTAGTAATATCTTTCTGTAAATAATCATTAACTTTCAAAGAAAAATGTTCTAATCCTTTATCTAACATAATTACCTCTTCTGGATTTGCTCCTTTTTGAGGGCCATATACATAGGCTGTACCATTTTTTCCTAACAAAGGATTATCAACATCACAAAGAACAACAAAATGAATATTCTTCAATCTATCAAAATGCTTTGGTTTTTCTATAGTATGAATTTTATCAAGGTTTTTTCCTATAGGAACTATCTCTCTATCTGTTTTGTCCAAAAATCGATACCCTAATGCTGATGCCATCCCTATTCCTACATCACAGGTTGCTGACCCCCCTATAAAAAGATATATTTTGGTTACTCCTTTATTAATGGCATCCATAATCAACTCACCTGTACCATAGCTAGTTGTATTAAAGCAGTTCCTCTCTTCTGGAGTTAACAAGACCAGCCCTGAAGCCTTTGCCATTTCTATATAAGCTATGTTATCAGTTTTTTTATAATAACTAGTTATGTTTCTCCAAAGTGGATCTTTTACTGTAATCGAAATAGTTTCTAAGTCTAAATACCTATCAAGGATTTCTAATGATCCATCACCCCCATCAGCCAATGGGTGTTTTACTACCTCTATAGTTGAATCATATTGATGAATACCTTCTGCAATAGAATCACAGACTTCATCTGCGCTCAATGAGCCTTTAAATTTATCAGGAGCAATTATTATTTTCATAGAAAAAAGGTTGGTTATAAAGTTATTTAATTAAGTTTAAGTACGACATTTATACTTTAAAACTACATTGATTAAAAGTGAAGTGAAGTGGCTAAAACAAATCTAAAGTGACCTATGTTTTCAATATCCTTTACTACATATTTAGTATCAGGGATACCATATGCAGTATTATTATAAACAACCTCTCCTCTCAGCTTAACAGGCCCTATACCATATATCATTCTAGAAGACACTCGAAATGTATGATCTACATGCTCTCCTCTTACATAGGCATCTCCAACAATAACCTTATCAGCTCCATAATTCTTGAGGTACCCTCCATAAAAACCTAATATGATTTTTTTTTCCAACAGACTTTTTTCATAGTCAAGCCAATAACTACCTGTTCGTAGATTAGTATACTCTGCCTCTCCATTATCATTAAAACCTGATACTCCATACCCTCCTACCATAACAAAATTATACATATTCTGACCATATATTGCTCCTAGTCTAAAAGTGTTCTTTTTTGCCTTAATTCTGCTAAAAACATTGAATTGAAAACTCCCAATACTTTCTTCTGATTTTATAATTTCATTTGCTGTATTTTCAAAAGACAACTGAGGTTTTAATACTTTATATCCTGCGACTATTCCTATAAGAAAATTTGATTTTACTCCAGTTACATAACTGATATTCATTTCTGGAATTCCAGAATTCCTAATATATTTACTAGAAGTCCCGTCTGGCCCTGTAGATTTGAAATCTAATTGTGTTAATGCCGTTATAGAGAATTGTGAATTTTCTGTTGCTTTATATGTTAACCTTACCTGAGGGTTTCGAGAAAGAGGATGAAAAGGAATTGCCCCTCCCCAAGAAACTATCTGAGGGAATGCGTATAATGAAAACATAGGACTCCAATAATTACCTAATAATAATTCTGTTTTATCCCAGTTTAACTTTACCATAGCATGACGCAATCGAAATAAGCCTATACGATCATTTGAAGTAGCTACAAAATCCCCTTCAATTAAACCTGATACTTTTGCGTTCAAAAAATCAGGGGCTTTAATTTTAGTTTGTAATCTAGAATGTACACTAAATATATTAAAACTTGGTCTGGCATTAATATCATTCCCGTTAGCATCCAATAATTCTGGAGCCGTAAATATCAACACATCTCCTTCTCTAGCAGAAACAGTTTGTCTAGTATCATAGATACTTTCTGCCCATACGAATCCATTAATTTTTACTGACACCCCTTTTTTTTCTTGTGCCTTGCTATTTATTATTACAAATAATAGCATAAAGAAAATTCTTAATGTTTTGATTTTAAACATAACTTTAGTTTTAATAATTCGATTTAATTTTTCATGAGAATACAGCGACCTTTCTTTGTATTTTCAATACAAATTACGATCAAACTTGTCCCTTCATTATAGGCACTAATCCAGCTAGCTGATACTATAAATTATCAGTAATCTTAACAAATCAGATAGATGTACTAGCTAATGAATCTAAATTTTTAGATTATTTAAAAAGACATTGAAATAATGTGTTTATGGGATACATTTAGTGTTTTTGCACAAACATCAAAAAACAAATTATTGATACTTGTTCAACTCTCTTAGACTTAAACCGCACTTAGTAACCACAAAATTATAAATTTCCTTAAATTAATAAGATAATCATAAACAAATAAGTAAAAAAATAAGAATATACCATAATATTCGTGTTTATATTTTGTTGTCTCATTATATTTGATAATTTTATGGAGTTATTTTATAAAGTCTTGTTGTATATAATCCTAACTACATAGAGGTTGACTTTATTACTCGATTATTTTAAGGTGAAATTATCAAATAGTCTGACTGCTTAAAAGAAATAAAATTGCACATGTTGCTACTTTATTTGCTTTTAGACAGTATTTCTTTAACTAAAACTGAAATAATTGTGAAACCAATATTAATTAACAAGAAAAACACTTCTCTTCAAGAATCTCTTTTAATAGATATCAAAATGTATCGTCAGATTTATAGCCTCTGGCACTATCATCAGGAATTAGAAATCCTTTATATTACAAATCACAAAGGAACAGCTTTTGTAGGTGATAGGGTTTTTTCATTTAACAAAAGCACTCTTATCTTTTTGGGATCTAACCTACCCCATATGTTTAAACCAGATAAATCATATAGAATTGCTCCAAATGATGGGATGGAGGCATTTCTCTTACATTTTCCTATTAACTTTATAACCTCAATCATTCAAAACACACCAGAATTTAATATTGTCAAAAAGCTACTTAAAAAAGCAGAAAGAGGAATTTTTTTCGAAAACAAGAAAAAAAACAGAGAGATTGCTATGGTTATGCAGAATATTTCGGAAAACAAAAATTACGATAGAATCCTACACTTTTTCAAATTATTAAAACTATTAGCCGAAGACAATGAGCATCATTTAATAGCGAGTGAAGGCTATACCAACTCACTAACCCTTCCAATTAGTCGCTTTGATAAAATATATGAATATACTATGCTCAATTTTAATGACCCTGAGATTTCCTTAGAAAGCGTAGCGAACTCTGTTTTCATGAACAAGGCTGCCTTTTGTAGATATTTTAAAAAAGTAACTCAGAAAACATTTTTTCAATTCTTAAACGAAATTAGAATTAGTTATGCATGTAAGTTCCTGCATGAAAATAATATTGAGCAAAACATCTCTGATATTGCTTTTTTATCTGGCTATAACACAATCTCAAATTTCAACAAACAGTTTAAGAAAATAATGAATATATCTCCAACTGAATATGTCAATATAAGAAAAGGTAATCCTAAAATATAGAACAGGATCTCTTATTTTTTAATTCGGCATAAATTAAGCTAAAACCTATTATTTAAAATGACTCACACTGTTACAAACACGACATCAACAGTTAATTGTTTTTAGCTTTATTTCCAGAAACAAAACCAACTCAATTGTTATATATTATACCAATTATAAATTAAATTGAGCTTTAAAATTCTTAAGGATGTCAATATTTTTTTATAGAATAGAACCCTGTACTATCAATAATTACTGTTTTCAATTCCTTAAGTTTATACAAAGAGAATTTCTTAAGATAGACTTGAGGAATTAAGATATCAACTCCTTCTAACCTACCAAGTAAAACAACTTCCGTCAATTAGAAAGAAGCTTCCATATAAGTACGTGTTCCTGAAAGCTTGTTGGTAATTCACTATTGGTTTTACTCCTTTTGCCGTGAGAACAACACCTAGATGTGTCAGCAAGCCAACATCCTAAAAAAGAACCTTGAGATTCATTACCTTTGATTTCAAGCACTTTATGAAGTGCCTCATTGATAACTCCTTCACAATTACTGTCTCTTTTTAGGGCAACTAATGAAAATTACAATCAAAGTCTTTTACTGTTTTATTCATCATTTTAAAAACGAATGCCCCGCTATATAACTAGCAAGACCTGCTTAACAATCAAACTTTTTGCTTTTAATAACACAAAACTCTGAATACGCTGGCGGGCTTTAAAATTAATAGAAGATTTTGGAATATCTAGTTTTGTTAGGACGATTTTAAATAGCCCATAATGTTAAATATATTTGAATTATGGTAAAGCGAAAACATAGTAACGATTTTAAACTTATGATTGTAGAGTTATTACAATCAGGTCAAAGTGTACAGCAAGTGAGTTCAGAATATGATTTAGATGGAAGTATGATCCGTAAATGGCGTAAATCATATGAATCTACCTCTGGTAAATTCACTGTAAAACAGGAATTGAGTACAGA
>NZ_PGUB01000090.1:0-19709 GCF_002924285.1 Aquimarina sp. I32.4
AAAATATTTCCATCATAAGCACGCCAAATACGCCGCCTGAAAGATTTATAAGAACTAATTACCCTAACGATTAATAACATAATTTTATCTAAAAATCAATTATTTACTCCCATATATCATTTCTTTTTTTACAATGACTATACCCTTGCATAAAAAAATCCCTGTTGCCATTGGCAACAGGGATTTAATATAGTACTGATTAATTATTTATTGCATTAATCTGCAAGCACAACAATCTTATTATCTTTCATTTCGATAGTTCCTGAATTGATAGAAAGTAGTGTTGCTCCATTTTCACCTTCAGTAAATTTTGTTGCAACTTCTTCTTCTAGATTCATATCACCAAACACTTTTACATCTCCTTTTCCTAGCAAAGAAATAATTGGTGCGTGATTATCTAACATCTGAAACTCTCCATTTACTCCTGGCACTACAACCGAAGTTACTTCACCGCTAAATAATATGGCTTCTGGAGTTACTATTTCTAAATACATATTTTATAGTTATTTGTTGTTTGTTGATAGTATAGTTATTATCTAAAAACTACTAACTATCAACAATTAACCAGATTATGCTTCTGCTAACATTTTCTCACCAGCTTCTATAGCTTCTTCAATAGAACCTTTAAGGTTAAATGCTGCTTCTGGTAAGTGATCTAATTTACCATCCATAATCATTGTAAAAGCCTTAATCGTATCTTTGATATCTACCAAACATCCTGGTATACCTGTAAACTGCTCTGCTACGTGGAACGGCTGAGATAAGAAACGTTGAACACGACGTGCACGTCCTACCGCAAGCTTATCTTCTTCAGATAATTCTTCCATACCAAGGATTGCAATAATATCTTGTAATTCTTTATAGCGTTGTAATAATTCTTTTACTCTTTGTGCACAATTGTAATGCTCGTCTCCAAGAATATCTGCTGAAAGAATTCTTGATGTAGAATCCAATGGATCCACCGCAGGATAGATACCTAACTCTGCAATTTTACGAGACAATACTGTTGTAGCATCCAAGTGAGCAAACGTTGTTGCTGGTGCTGGATCGGTAAGGTCATCTGCAGGTACATATACCGCTTGTACAGATGTAATTGATCCTTTCTTTGTAGAAGTAATACGCTCCTGCATAGCTCCCATCTCTGTTGCTAATGTAGGCTGATATCCTACCGCAGATGGCATACGCCCAAGAAGTGCTGACACCTCTGAACCTGCTTGCGTAAATCGGAAAATATTATCTACGAAGAAAAGTACATCTTTTCCTTGTCCGTCTCCTGCTCCATCACGGAAATATTCTGCAATAGTAAGACCAGAAAGCGCTACACGAGCACGTGCTCCTGGTGGCTCATTCATTTGTCCGAATACAAAAGTAGCTTTTGATCCTTTCATAACTTCTTTATCTACCTTAGAAAGATCCCATCCTCCTTCTTCCATTGAATGCATAAAATCATCACCATATTTGATAATTCCTGATTCAAGCATTTCACGAAGTAAATCATTTCCTTCACGTGTTCTCTCTCCTACTCCTGCAAATACAGAAAGACCTCCATGTCCTTTTGCAATATTGTTAATCAACTCCTGAATAAGTACTGTTTTACCTACACCAGCACCACCAAATAATCCAATTTTACCTCCTTTTGCATATGGTTCAATAAGATCAATTACTTTAATACCTGTAAATAAAACTTCTGTAGAAGTTGATAAATCTTCAAACTTAGGGGCTTCACGGTGAATAGGAAGACCATCATCTCCTGCTTTTGGAAGGTCACCTAAACCATCAATAGCATCCCCGATTACATTAAATAAACGTCCGTATACATCACCTCCTATTGGTACTTGAATAGGAGCTCCAGTAGAAACTACTTCAACCCCTCTACTCAATCCATCACTGGAATCCATTGCAATAGTACGTACAGTATCTTCACCAATGTGAGACTGAACCTCTAGTACTAGCTTGCTACCATCTGCTTTGTTAATTTCTAACGAATCATAAATTTTTGGTAATTCGGTACCCGCCACGAATTCTACATCGATAACTGGACCTACAATTTGAGATACTTTACCTGTAACTTTAGACATTATATAACTATTTAATGTTTAGTATTTTACTATGTTTAAAAAACCAAGTACTCAATTGCACTGAATACTAGCTTTTTTCAGGGTGCAAATATAGTCTTTAAAATGAAAAAAATAACTGATTTTCTTTTGTTTTTTTGAAGTAATGTTCCTCTTACTTTTTTACACATAATAACTCCTCTTTCCTTAAAGGCTTTATTACACTCATAATTAATTGATAAATTAAGTCATTTTTTCTTTCTATAAAAAAAGTAATCCTCTTGCTATATATCATACACGACAAAGCAGTCAGTCTGAGCTTGCCAAATATCTTTACTTATCAGCGCTTTGCAAAAAAATCAACAAACTCAGTTTGACAATGATCTCTATTTTTCTTAATCAGTTTTGTGCATCTCTACCTCAATAGAGGTGAGTAAAATACAGGGTAATTTTCAGCTTTAACAATAGGCAGATTTGAGCCATATGTTGTATTAATAGATTCTATGGTTTTATTCGCCAAAAAAGCATATCCCCTTGCTGTAGGATGCACGCCATCTAATGAATAAGTGCCTCCAAAAACCAGCTTATCTTGCAAAAGAAAATCATCAAACATTACTCCATCTTCTGATATTTCTTTAAAAATCTTATTGACATCCACAAAAGCTAAACCTGTTTGCTCTATTGTCGTATCTATAACTCTATTAAACGCAGATATTGCAATGGACACTTCTTGTTGTTCTGTAGGTACTAACACCCACTTATCTTCTAAAGGAACCGAAACCCCATTAATTAACAGAGGATTACCCCCTACTACACTACCTATAAAAGAAGAACTTGATAATAGTAATAAATCTTCATCAGTAGTATGTCTATAGCTTGGCAAACCTGACCCTGAAAGATCTGTGAGGCTTTCGTCTTCTATCACTACTGCATTTTGTCCTTTTATAAATTTAATAGTTCTTTTTTTTCTTTCTTCTTCACTAATAGCTCCAAGGCCTTCTGCTTGTAATAACCCCGCATTATACATTGTATACCCTTGATTAACGGCTATCGATGTTGCTTCATCCATAGGGATTGGATTATAAGGCACTGTTGTAAAATGTGCCATCGAAGTTATATCAGGAATATTAAGTAATACTCCTTTTGCTCCACCAGAAACTAGCTTAGTAACCAATGTGCTGTAAGATTGAGAAAACATAGTTTTATTGGTTATAAGATCTGTACCATCACCTCCTGACAAAGCATATCCCAGAACATCATCACTACCCACCCATAAAGAGAAAAACGTAGGGTTCTGTGCGACAGCATCTTCAAGCACGGATGTTGTTGCGCCAGATGCCATTCTCACAAAATAAGGATTCGCCAAATTTGGCAACCCTGCTATATTACCATATCCTGCAACAGATAAATGAAAACTTTTTGCCCCAGGAACCCCTAGATTACTAAAAGGCCCTGACACTATATTTGTAATTTCTGTAGTAGGTAATTCTGGGGTATTATTCTCTGGAGTTGTCCCTAATAATCTTGGCCCTGATTCACTAGGAGGCTCTGGATTAGGGTCGCTATAAAAATAAAGTCTAGGATTTAAAACAGGTATCCCTGCAATCATAGCTCCTCCTATATTGTCACTCATAAGAGGTTGATTAAAATCTCCTCCTCCTGCCAAGGCCATTTGTTTTGCCACAATATTAGGCATTGAATTTTGTTGCCCTGCCATAAATAAAGCCCCATCTGTAAAACCTGCTGCAAGGGAATTTCCTACAGATATATATTTTGAAAAATCTGCCGTTCCTGAAGTAATCACAACTTCTTGTTTTGTTGCAGAGACTTCATCATCAGATTCACAAGAAATACTTCCAAAAATCAACAGGAGTAGCATCCATTTATATTGAGTATTCATCTGTTGTTGTTTTTTATATTAAGAGTATGATTTTGTATCATAATAGTTTTTTTATTGAAATAAAAAGCTATACGTTTGAGAGTCTAACGATTGATTTACAGGTTATTTATAGATAAACCTATGTAATATTGTGATCCTATATATCCTGTTCCAAATGCAGAGAAATATTCATCTCCTCCTATATTTGTGGCTCCAACCTTGAGTGTAGTTTTTAGTTTTGGTATCTTATAATTGATCTGAGCATCAATAACAGAAAAAGAGGGCACATTCCCGTCTCCAAAAGATTGCTCCCATAAATAACTATCACTCCAACGATAGCTTGTATTAAATCCAAAATTCTTAAATAGACTGGCATGCCCAAAAGTGGCTTTTACCTTGTGTTTTGGGGTATTAAAATTTGTTCTGAAATCTGGATCTTTCTCTTTATCAAATCCTTGTTCTGCGTATGTATAATTCATGCCTATATCAAAATTTCCTAAAATCTTAGTATTTACCCCAATCGTAGCTCCAAATGATTTTATATCCACATCTGAATTTGTGTATGCTTGATACACCTCATAATCGTCATTTTCCAAAGCCAAAAGTGATAGTGTCTGGTCTCCTACTTGCCCATACAGAGGTACTATGACATTTTCATTAGAAATAAAGTCTTTATACTGATTGTAATACCCGTTCAGGTCAATAATAAATTTTTGTATTTTACCTCTATACCCTACTTCAAAAGCGGTAACTTTTTCAGGTTTTACAAGGGTAGCCTCTGATGCCAAAGGAGCTCCGCTTTGCACTGAATTGGCAGAAAATGAATTTTCATACGCCGCACGACCAACAATTGTTGCTGTACTAGCCCCTGTAATACTTTGCCCATCACCACTCAAACTAAATGTTCTAATATCCCTATCTAGGTTATCTTGTGCTGACCCTACTAATATTGCTCTACCTACATTTAACCCAATATATAAATCTTGCGTTGTAGGGTTTCTAAACCCCGTTTGCACAGAAGCTCGGATATTGTGATTTTTATCTGCTCCCAAAGTATACCCTATAGATAGTCTTGGAGACAAGTTCCCATCAAATAATTCTGATTTATCATAACGTACCGAGGCGGTTACTTTTGCTCTTTCGTCTGCAAATTTCTTTTGAATCTGAGTATATGCTCCATATTCTGAATATCTTATTGGCCCATCAAAATCGGTAAAAATCGTCCCTGAAGAATTCAACTTATATTCTCTAAATGAGCCTCCTACCTGAATATCAGCAAAATCTCCTGTTATGTGACTAAAATTATAATTAACATCTACATGCCTTAACTGTGTTCTATCCTGAAATTTTGACCCTTTATTCAAATCAGGGCCACTAGTTACCTGAGTAAATGCTTGCTCAAATTCAGGAGTCCCTGGTTCTAAGCGCCCTGTATCTGCAACAGCCCTAGCGGCTATATGAGCTTCTTCTGGTAATTTTCCTGCCAGTGTTTCTCTGATAAATGTTCCTGCATACTCACCAAACCATGTAGCATCATCTTTCCATTTTCTATTAATATTTATTCCTGTAAAACGAGTATCATAAGAATCTCCTGCATCTTCATCGGTAATATACCCTCTAATAAAAAAGTTATTGTTTTTAAATTCTAATTTATGTTGTTGTAGAAAAAAATTACGAATTGCATAGCGATTTGCTCCTTGATAAACGGTTGTTCCTCTCCCAGCTTTCCCATTATAAATAATTTCAAAATCGTTTGCAAACGGTCTATAATGTAATGCTGCATCAAATTTTATACTTTCTGCTCTATATCTGTTTAAATCCTTTTCATCATACCCTGTTCTACTCACTCCTTCACTAGGAAGAAGGTTTTCTAGCCCTGGTGTGAGACGTGGTTGCCCTGTTTCTGGATCAATTGATTTTGTCAATGCTACACCTACCCCTCTTATATTCTGACTTACTTCATCTCCGTACACATTAAGCCCATCATAATTAGGGTCTGATCTATCTGTTGCGGGATTCAAAACATTAATTGTATTGGTTGCAAACCAATCTGTTCCTCGTAAATAAGAGAAGTTTGCTTTTGCTGCAAATTTCTCTGAAAATTTATGTGCTATTCTAATCCCATAATCATAAAATTCGTTGTCTCCCGCCGCTTCTTGTGAGGTGATCCCTCCTTTGAAATATGCACTGATCCCATGATGGTCAAATGGATTTTTACTGGTCATAAACAAAATTCCATTAAAGGCATTTGCTCCATACAAGGCTGAAGATGCTCCTGGCAATAGCTCAACACTATTAACATCAAGCTCTGTCATTCCTAACAAATTTCCTAACACAAAATTAAGTGCTGGCGAAGCATTATCCATTCCATCTACCAATTGTACAAAACGGTTGTTTGCAAACGTAGCAAAGCCTCTGGTGTTAACCGACTTGAATGTCAAACTATTGGTATTGACATCTACGCCTTTTAAATTTTCTAAACCGCCATAAAAATCTGCTGAGGCTGTATTTTTTATTTCTTTAATTCCAAATCGCTCAACACTCACTGGCGACTCAAATATACGTTCTGGGGTTCTAGATGCAGAAATAACAACCTCATCTAGCTCTGTTCCTTCTTTTAATATCACAACAAGATCTTTTATTTGTGAAGAGATATCAACAGAAGCAGACTCAAATCCTACTGAGCTCACCACAAGAATGAGTGGCGGCGATTGATCTACTGTTAACGAAAAAAGTCCATCAAAATCTGTTACTGCACCAGAACGTGTATTTTTTAGTGTGATATTTGCCCCAGGGATTGGTTGATCACTATCGTCTACTACTTTTCCACTAATTGTTGTTTGTGCTGTAGTAATAATACTCACCATTAGTAGTATTACTAACATGATTTTTTTCATACCCCCAAATTTTATTAGTTACCACAACAATATACGTTTTTTTATAAATTTTTTAATAAAATAGCCAAATCTTTGTTGTTTTCTTTAAAAACACAATTCAAAAAAACACAATTCGTAACCCTAAAAACTCAAGCACTTTTTCAATGCTACCAAAAGACATTCATATATAATTGGTATAACAAATACACCCTATCAGAAAATTTTCTGATAGGGTGTATTTTATAATATAATTAATTTCTTTATCTACAAATGAGATAACTATTCAACAGTAACAGATTTTGCTAAGTTACGCGGTTGATCTACATTTTTACCTAACATGACCGCAATATGATATGACAATAATTGTAATGGAATTGTTGTAAGCAGTGGTGTCAAAAATTCTTCTGTTTCTGGAATTTCTATAACATGATCTGCCAACTCTTTTACCGTAACATCTCCTTCTGTAACGATAGCAATAATTTTTCCTTTTCTGGATTTAATTTCCTGAATATTACTTACTACCTTCTCATAATGTCCCTTTTTTGTAGCTATTACTACTACAGGCATTTGCTCATCAATCAAAGCAATAGGACCGTGCTTCATTTCTGCTGCAGGATATCCTTCTGCATGTATATAAGATATTTCTTTTAATTTCAATGCTCCTTCTAATGCTACAGGAAAATTATATCCTCTACCTAAATACAAGCAATTTTTTGCATCTTTATAAGTATCGGCAATAAACTTAATATGATCATTAGATTCTAATGCTACTTTTACTTTTTCTGGAATTCTTTCTAGTTCCTGTAAGTAGTAATGAAAATCACTATTAGATATTGTTCCTTTTCGTTCAGCTAATTTTAATGCTATCAAAGAAAGAACTGTAATCTGGGTTGTAAATGCTTTTGTAGATGCCACTCCTATTTCTGGACCCGCATGCGTATATGCTCCTGCATGAGTTTCTCTAGAGATTGAAGACCCCACTACATTACACACACCAAAGACAAATGCTCCATTCTCTTTGGCTAATTTTATTGCTGCCATCGTATCGGCAGTCTCTCCACTTTGTGATATTGCAATGACAACATCATCTGAATGAATCACAGGATTTCTATATCTAAATTCTGATGCGTATTCAACCTCTACAGGGATACGTACTAGTTCTTCAAAGATATATTCTGCCACCAAACCTGCATGCCATGAAGTACCACAGGCTATGACAATGATTCGTTTTGCATTTAATAATTTGGCTAAATTATCATCAATCCCTGCCATTTTAATGATTCCTTCTGCAACACGCATTCTTCCTCTATAGGTATCACTAATAGCATTTGGTTGTTCATAAATTTCTTTAAGCATAAAGTGGTCATATCCACCTTTCTCTATTTGCTCTAAATTAAGCTGTAATTCTTGTAGATAAGGATCTACCTGACTATCATCTTTTACATTTCTAACCTTAACACCTTTATTAATTCTTACAATAGCCATTTCACCATCTTCAAGGTAAATTGCGTTATTGGTATATTCTATAAAGGGAGATGCATCCGATGCTATGAAAAATTCGTTTTCGCCTACACCAATCGCTAGTGGACTCCCTAGTCTGGCAACCACTATTTCGTCTGGTTTTTGCTTATCAAAAACAGCAATTGCATATGCGCCAACAACTTGATTAAGTGCAATTTGAACTGCTTTTCCAAGCTTTACATTTTCTTTGGTCTTTACATCTTCTATAAGATTTATCAATATCTCTGTATCAGTTTCTGATGTAAATGTATACCCTCTATTGGATAACTCTTTACGAAGAGCATCATAATTCTCAATAATTCCGTTGTGTATAATTACAAGATTTCCAGAATTAGAATAATGAGGATGAGAATTGACGTCATTAGGAACCCCGTGTGTTGCCCATCTAGTATGACCAATTCCAATAGTTCCTTTTGAAGAAATTTCTTTTTCTAATTTCTCTTCGAGGTCTGCGACTTTACCTTTTGTTTTTGATAATTTAATATCATTACCATCATACAATGCGATTCCTGCTGAATCGTACCCTCTGTACTCTAATCTTTTTAAGCCCTTTAAAACAATGGGATAGGCATCCCTATGCCCAATATACCCTACAATTCCACACATGATTTAGTTTTTTAATGATTGTTTGTTAATCTTTATTTTGCCGCTGTATAAATAATATCCAGCTTTAAACGTTTTGACTCAGGCACATCTGCTCCATTACCATAGAGAACTGTACCTTCGTGAGAAACAATTGATGACGTTGGGATTATCTCGTTATCTATTTTTATTGTAGGGGTATTATCAACTACTGTTATGTAGTTTACGTTTTGAGATACAGACACTCCCAATTTAACATTTTCTGTGTCACCATTAAGAACATTTATTACATGCTGAGTGACTTGTATTTTATAAAATTCTCCATTCTTATCAGAATCACGACTAATAGGGCTTAAATGGTTAACTCCTGATAATGAAGGTTGCTCTGAATTAATCGAACCATCTATGACATAATCAATAAGAGGTTCTCCTGTTTCTGCATTAAATATATAGATTCGTTCTGGCTCAGTATCTCCGCCAGTAGTAACTTTATTCTGATCAATATAAAACGTAAGGTTCGCTTCGTTTACCAACCAATCTTGCCTTTTTAAGAAAGTAAGCTCATTCTCTTCTTCTCCTGTTTCATTGGTAATGTTGCCTCCAAATAAATCTACTATTGCGTATGCTCCATCACCTCCTTTTAGATATAATGTTTCCTCTCCATTTATAGTATCTTGATTCTCTTCTTTCAAGCCGTTTACAATATCATTATTATCAATATTGGTTTCTATAGAATTTATAACTGTATTAGAAAAATTCAAAACCAATTCTCCTTGGTCACGAGTAGTAGTACTGTTACTAGTATTTGTTACATCAAAACTATAGTGCAGTGCTATCTGCGCATCTCTCATGTTAAGATACACAAGATTACCACCTCCACCTACTTCTGGTTCTGCCTTCACATATATTCCTCTAAAATAGTTTCTAAAATTATTAGCATTACTCAACTCCGAACTTCCTTGTTTGTCCAAGAACAATGTTTTAAACAATGTTTTAATTTCTTCAGAAAATTTAAATCTCAACCTTGGTGTTAATCTACTTCTAGTGGTAGTTGTATTATCACCTGAAGCTGTTTCTACTCTCAGCACTACCTCTTTAGCAGATGGTACAAAAGAATCGTTTGTATACAATAACGTTTTTTCTACCTCTGCTGCAAAATTAGTATTAATATCATCAGAAAAATACACTTGTCTTTCATCTGTAGCAGGGTCAAAATCTCTTAAAAAGTAATTTGACTTATATAGTGATAATTTTATTGGTTGATTCCCATAAACAGAATCTAAACTATATGTTGTTGCTGTTTCAGTAGTATTTGCGTCAATCTGTACTTGTGTCGTTCCTGTTGCTCTACTCAAATATGGCATACTAAAAACAACACTATCTAATACTGCATTGGTGCCAAAATTAGGATTTAACTGTTGCAACTGAACTTGAGACAAGATACTATACGTTGATTGCCCATATACGGGATCATCATATACGCCAAGCATATTGGCATGATAACTAACCTGATTACCTGATACTTGTTTGACCAAATTATTTGAACGCACTCTTTCAAACCTTTTACTATATGCTTTTGGTATAGCGGCGTATTGATCATCTTTAAAATTAATATCTCCTATAACCTCACTACCTACAGTATTAAAATCATCATTACAAGAAAAAAAGGCTGATACAACAACTACAATAGTTGTTATCTTAAAAAAAGTGTTCTTCAATTTCATAAATAATTTAATCGTGTTTACTTATACCAGTACTTCTGTCTGATAAAAAGCCTCATAGGCATCAGCAAATTCATCTGGTCGTTTATATTCTAAAACTGGCTGATCTATGGTTTTTAAATGTTCGACAAGCTCAGATGGGATCTCTTCAGACCCTACAATTACCGCATCAGAATTATCAACAGCCACCTTCATCAGGCTATTGTATGTCGGTTTTACTAAATCGCTTATTTTCTCTTCTGCAATACCATCAAACTTCACCTTTTCCATCATGTTCTTATCTAGTGTTCCTTCATAACCATGGTCATATACCGAAGTTACAATTTTACTATGACCGAAAAGAGGCTCATTTGCATAATAATGCTTTAGGTACAAAGGAAGAAGCGACGCTAACCAACCATGTACATGGATTATATCTGGTGACCAATTTAGTTTTTTCACTGTTTCTATAACTCCCTTTGCAAAAAATATTGCTCGTTCGTCATTATCAGGAAACAGTTTCCCTTCTTCATCTGTCAACGTTGCTTTCCTCTTAAAATAATCTTCATTATCAATAAAATACACCTGCATTCGTTCTTTTGGAATCGAAGCTACTTTTATTATAAGCGGCATATCTAAATCGTTAATTACCAAATTCATACCAGAAAGCCGAATCACCTCATGCAATTGGTGCCTTCGTTCATTGATATTTCCATATCTTGGCATAAATATTCTTATTTGCCCCCCTTTATTGTTTACCATTCTTGGCGCTTCAAAAGACATAGATGAGATTTCAGTCTCTGGCAGGTAAGGTATTACTTCTGATGATACATACAATATCCTCTTATCTTTCATATACTCGATACTTTTATCGTCCCCTTTTGGAATTAATTTTGCAAAATTACGAAAATTTATGCAGTCTGCCAGTAATATCTTATTTTTGCACGCCTTTAAGCTTTATACCGATGCGGTTACTCAAAAAAAGACGGGACATCCAAAGCGATGTTGCATCCTTAAAAAAACAGAATAAAACTATTGGGTTTGTTCCCACTATGGGAGCATTACACATGGGACATCTTGCTCTTATAAAAAGAGCTCTCAACGAAAATCAAACCGTTGTTGTAAGTATTTTTGTAAATCCAACACAGTTTAACAATCAAGAAGATTTGGTGAATTATCCCAGAACTCTTGACTCAGATATTGAACTTTTGTCTGATGTATCAAAAGAAATTATTGTGTTTGCTCCTTCTCCAAAAGAAATTTATGGGGATCAGGTGACCTCTATATCTTATAACTTTGGTGGATTAGAAAATGAAATGGAAGGCAAATTTAGGCCTGGTCATTTTGATGGGGTAGGAACTGTTTTAAAACATTTTTTTGAGATTGTTACTCCAGATAAAGCTTATTTTGGCGAAAAAGATTTTCAACAACTACAAATTGTAAGAAGACTGGTTGACATTGAAAATATGTCAGTTCAAATTGTCGGTTGTCCTATTTATCGTGAAGAAAATGGATTAGCTCTCAGCTCACGAAACAAAAGGCTAAACCAGAATCAACTTGAGGCATCTCCTTTAATTTATCAAATCTTAACACAGGTTAGAAATGACTTTGGCACAAAAAGTGTTCATATGTTAAACAAATGGGTATCAGAACAATTCGAAAATAATGATGAATTAACATTAGAATATTTTGAAATTGCCAAAGTATCTGATTTGAAATCTATTCAAAGAAAATATAAAAACACTAAATACAGAGCTTTTATAGCTGTATTTGCGGGAGAAATAAGACTTATTGACAACATTGCCCTAAATTAAAATTAACTAACTTTGTAACATGTTTGTACACGTAGTAAAATCAAAAATTCATCGCGTTAAAGTAACGGGTGCTGATCTTAATTATATCGGTAGTATCACTATCGATCAAGATTTAATGGATGCTGCCAATATTATTGAAGGAGAAAAAGTGCAGATCGTAAATAATAATAATGGAGAACGTCTGGAAACCTATGCCATTCCAGGTCCAAGAAATAGTGGTGAAATCACACTTAATGGAGCTGCTGCAAGAAAAGTAGCCAAAGGAGATGTACTTATATTAATCACCTATGCTATGATGGATATCGAAGAGACCAAAAATTTTAAACCTAGCCTTCTTTTTCCTAATGAAGAAAATAACTTATTAAAATAAATAGTGAAACCCAAACTTATAAAGTTTCTCAAAATTATACTCCCATTAGCACTGGGAGTTTTTTTAATTTGGTACTCTATCTCTTCTGCCTCTCCCGAGGAAAGACAGAAAACAATTCAATATATTACTCAAGCTAATCCAAAATGGATTATTTTATCCCTGACAATGGGAGTCATCTCTCACTTATCCAGAGCATATCGATGGAAATTTGCTATAGAACCTCTTGGGCATTCTATCAAATTATCAAATAGCTTTATGGCGCTTATGGTTGGCTATCTTGCCAACTTAGGAATTCCAAGATCTGGAGAGATTCTTCGTGCTGGCACTATATCAACCTATGAAAGAATACCTTTCAAAAAAGCGTTTGGAACTATTATTTCTGAGCGCGTTATTGATTTACTAATGCTTTTACTGGTTATCGCTATTACCTTTCTTTTTCAATCTGAACATTTATTATCCTATTTATCAGAAAAAATTGCAAGCCCTTTTATTACACTTGCTGTTTTAGTAGGCTTATTAATCATTGGGGTTGTGTTTTTAAGAATAATAAAAACATCTAAAAATCCAATATTAGTTAAATTACGCAATTTTGGAGAAGGTCTTTTAGAAGGAGTAAAGAGCATTTCTAAAATAAAGCAAAAAGGCGCTTTTGTTTTTCATACATTTTTGATCTGGATCCTTTATGTGGGTATGTTTTACATTATCAAATTTACCGTTCCTGAAACAGCAAATCTATCAATAGGCCCTGTATTAGCAACCTTTGTTGCAGGTTCATTTGCTATGTCTACGACCAATGGAGGGATTGGTGCGTTTCCTATTGCTATATCAGCAGTTTTATTACTTTTTGATGTTGAGAAACCAGCGGGAGAAGCTTTTGGATGGATCCTTTGGGGGTCTCAAACTGCAATAAATATAATCATTGGGGCGTTATCCTTTTTGTTTCTACCTATTGTAAACAGAGAGAAATAAGGAAATAATTTATATATTGTCCCTTGCTTAACCGTAATCCTAATACTACTTATGAAAAAAAGTATACTTCTCATTATTGCTTTTGTTTTTGCCTCTTCTAGCTATGGGCAGGCAATCTATGAATCTTTCAGATCTATCAAATTAGACCAAAACAGAGAGTTAAAAATACAACTCCCTCGTAATTATAAGAAAAATGAAGATAAAACATATCCACTAATTATTGTCTTGGATGGTGATTACTTATTTGAACCTGTTGCTGGAAATGTAGATTATTTCTCATACTGGGAAGATATGCCTGAATCTATCGTTGTAGGGGTAAATCAACGTAAAACAAGAGTTGATGATTGCAGGTATGATGTAGCAGAGTATCTACCTACAGAAAAAGGAGCAGAATTTTATGAATTCATTGGTCAAGAACTGGTTCCTTATCTCAATCAGACATATCGTACAGCCGAGCTTAAAATTATTGTTGGTCATGATTATACGGCTAATTTTATAAACTACTTTTTATTCAAGGACAACCCTATCTTTCATGGATATATCTGCTTAAGTGCAGAGCTTGGACCACCTATGGGTGAACGAATTGCCAATAAATTAGCCTCTTCTTCAGAAATCTGGTATTACTTAGCCACCGCAACCAATGATGCCGAAAATATCAAAAAAGATCTTGTGGCATTAGACGAGAAGCTTTCTGCTATTGAAAACCCTGAGGTGAGCTACTTTTTTGATAATTTTGAAGAGTCTTCTCATTACACCTTGGTAGGAAAAGCTATCCCAAAGGCTCTAGAAGATATTTTTGAAATGTACAGGCCTATAAGCAAAAAAACATACAAAGAGGTATTACTTACTCTAGAGACATCTCCTTATGACTATCTGGTAGATATCTATAAAACTACAGAGAAATTATATGGTATAAAACGTAAAATTAGAGTCAATGATTTTATTGCAGTATCTACTGCAATAGAAAAAAATGAAAATTGGTCAGAATTAGAGCCTCTAGGAAAACTTGCACTAAAAGAATACTCTGATCTTATGTTGGGTTATTATTATCTAGGAATGTTCTATGAACAAACTGGTGAACCAAAAAAGGCTATGAGAGCATACGAAAGTGGGTTTCAGCTTTCTGAGGTTGCATTCTTAACTAAAGATTACATGCTAGACAAAGTAAACAAAATCAAAGAAGATTTTGGGTGGTAACATCTCACCTATAATCTGATAGTGTAAAAGCATAAATTGTTTTAAGGTAAAATCTCCAGAGAATCAAATGATTCTCTGGAGATTTTTTTTAGTTTGAAATAAAATAGTGTTCAACAGAAACTAACAAAGCATACATGAATTATAGCATTCAGCAGGTCTTCCTCCTGCTTTTATACATGCTCTCATACAAATACGATCCACACAATTAGGCCGTCTATCCCCTCCATTAATTTATTTTTGAGCCTTTTCACCAATTTCTTTTACATTTTAGAATTTTAGAATTTTCATGTTATTATATTTAACGGTTAATTAAATTACTTATAATCAATACTATAAACACTATTAAGCATACAGTCTTTTTAAACAAATCTTACAGTCTCATACAAACACCCCCTTCTTCTTATCCGTTTATAAAATAAATTTTGGGTTCTATCATTCCTTTTAAAAAATAGTATTTTTACGCTTTTATCAATACTTATATGGCCAAAGTAAAAACTGTTTTTTTCTGTCAGAATTGTGGTGCAAAATATGCCAAATGGCAAGGACAATGTACTTCGTGTAAAGCATGGAATACTATTGCAGAAGAGGTAATCCAAAAAACTACTACCAATGATTGGAAAAATGCTACATCTACATCAAAAACCAGCAAGGTGTCCAAACCTTTACGAATCTCAGAAATACATACAGGTCAAGAGGCGCGATACAATACAGATGATGCAGAATTAAACCGAGTTCTTGGCGGTGGCCTAGTTCCTGGATCATTAACTTTATTAGGGGGTGAACCAGGAATAGGAAAAAGTACTTTATTATTACAAATCAGCCTTAAACTACCATACAAAACATTATATGTTTCTGGAGAAGAAAGCCAGCAACAGATAAAAATGCGAGCAGAACGCATACATTCTAAAACAGATAATTGCCTTATTCTTACTGAGACCAAAACGCAAAATATTTTTAGACAAATAGAAGAAATACAGCCCGATATTGTCATTATAGATTCTATACAAACATTGCATAGTGATTATATAGAAAGTAGTGCTGGTAGTATTTCTCAAATCAGAGAATGCACTACAGAATTAATCAAATTTGCCAAAGAGACGGCTACTCCTGTTCTACTGATTGGCCATATTACAAAGGATGGAAATATTGCAGGTCCAAAAATCCTTGAACATATGGTGGATACCGTACTACAGTTTGAAGGGGATCGTAATCATGTATATCGAATCTTACGAGCTTTAAAAAACCGGTTTGGCTCTACTGCCGAATTAGGAATCTATGAGATGCTAGGAAATGGACTACGAGAAGTAAATAACCCCAGCGAGATTCTAATTTCTAAAAAAGATGAAGAATTAAGTGGTACTACTATTGCATCTACGGTAGAAGGTATGCGACCTCTTATGATAGAAATACAAGCATTGGTAAGTACTGCGGTGTATGGTACTCCTCAACGTAGTGCTACAGGGTATAACCTAAAACGTCTCAATATGATACTGGCTGTTCTAGAAAAACGAGCTGGTTTCAGACTTGGTGCCAAAGATGTATTCCTTAATATCACAGGAGGAATCACAGTAGATGATCCTGCTATTGATCTTGCAGTTGTTGGGGCTATATTATCATCTAGTGAAGATATCCCTATTCAAAAAGATTTTTGCTTTGCTGCAGAAGTGGGACTGGCAGGAGAGGTGCGACCAGTAAACAAAGTAGAGCAACGTATACAAGAAGCAGAAAAATTAGGTTTCTCCACTATTTTTGTTTCTAAATACAACAAAATCTCTCTTCAAAACACTCAAATAAAAATTCAATTAGTCTCCAAAATCGAAGATATTGTCGAGTATCTTTTTGGATAATAAATATAACTTATTGACTGAACCTTATTCTTTACACAGGATTATCTGTTACTAAAGTTTGATAGGTTCAGCCATATATCATATACTTAATTTAAGGTGCAGGGTTTGGATTATTCTCATGTACAGATTCGATCTCGTCAAGGATTTCATCAGATAATGTAATATGAATACTCTCTATATTCTCTTTTAGTTGCTCTAGTGATGTTGCTCCTATAATATTACTAGTTACAAAAGGACGATCATTTACAAACGCCAAAGCCATTTGTGTTAAACTAATATTGTGTTTTTTTGCAATTTCATTATAGGCTCTTGTAGCTTCAAATGATTTCTCATTGTGATATCTAGAAAATTGAGGAAATAGTGTTACTCTAGCATTTTTAGGGGTTTCTTCAAGGTATTTCCCTGTTAATTGACCAAAACCGAGTGGAGAATATGGCAAATGCCCTATCTGCTCTCTATGTAGAACCTCAGTAAGACCAATTTCATCCTTTCGGTTTAATAAATTATATGGGTTTTGAACTGTAATCATTTTTGGCAATCCTTTTCGCGCTTCTTCTGTATAACGCATCACTCCATAAGGGGTTTCATTAGATAGCCCTATTTGCCGTATTTTTCCTTCTGCAACAAACCCTTGAAGGCAACTGAGTACTTCGTTGAAATTATCATTCCATTGTTCTGTTTCATCATGTGTATATCCTCGTATTCCAAAAAAATTCGTGTTCCTTTCTGGCCAATGTAATTGATATAAATCAATGTATTCTGTTTGTAATCGCTGTAAGCTATTATGAATTGCATCTGCAAATTCTTTTTTTGTAAATCCTCCTGTGCGAATATGACTTACAAAATCTCTAGGACCGACAATCTTTGTCGCTAAAACTACTTCTTCTCTTTTTTTGGTTTTCTGCAACCATGTTCCAATTATTCTTTCTGTACTGCCTTGAGTTTCTTTGCTAGCTGGTACAGAGTATAATTCTGCTGTATCAATAAAATTAATTCCTTTATCAATCGCATAATCTAATTGCTGATGCCCTTCTGCTTCTGTATTTTGTTCTCCCCAGGTCATACTGCCTAGACATATCTTACTTACTCGTATATCGGTACCTGGTAATGTAGTGTACTTCATTCTTCTTGAATATAATTTAAGTTGAGAAAACTATTAAAATGAAATCTTATTTCATGATACACTTCTCATTTTTCAATTTCAATCAAAAGTAGAAACTCTTGTTTTTTTTAGTCTAAAAATTATCATAATAAATTAAGAGTTTTTTAGAAAGGAGCAAATCAACATATCACAGCAATTTTATTTTTGACCTAACTATTCTCTTAAACATGTGAAAGATATCTACAATCAAGGTATATTGGTCAACATATATTCAATGACAGTCAAAAAATATATTTATTCAAATTATTGATAATCAGGTTATTATATTTAATTTAATTATTAAACTGTTCTGGAATGATAATTTCTTTTTATTTATCAATTCATAAACACAACATAACGATCCTAAACAATTGAAGTTAACATTTACTGAAATTGTAGATTCACAAACTCCAAAATTTTATAACAAAGAAAAGACCAATAAACAATTAATTATGTCTGGCAAATTCGATGTTATTATTGATAAACTTAACTTAAAAAAAATGAAAAAGATAAACATAATACTAGTCATATGCTCTGTGTTCTATTCATCTCAAATCACATACGGTCAACAATATGATGAGGATGTTTTGCCTATTGTAGAAAGTGATCCTTATTTTGACCAAGAGAGTTATACTCTAATAAAAACAGACAAGCTTTCTGAAATTATTAAGGCTGCTGTAGAAAAAGATTTCCCTAAGGCTACTATTGCAAAAGCATTTACTGATAATGTAGGCAATTATAAATTGATTTTAAAAATAGATAATGACACCAAAACCGTATATACCAACGCTAGAGGTGAATGGTTTACCCCTAAAAACGAAGGACATAATTAGATTGCTCATTAAAACCTGAAGAAGAGGTCTGGAAGAACCTTCGTCCTCCGTCATATTTGAGGATCAGTCAATCTGTTAATTCTTACAAAAATCAGGCAACAGATCATGCATTGTATTCATACTGACATTTTATTTTTCTTTCAGGCCTCTCTTTAAAAAAAACGGATGCGACTACCCCTTGTCGCACCCGTTTTACACAACTAACCAACCTAAAAATTAATTCCTCCAACATCCATCAAATACATTTTAGGATTGAATGTATACAAACTCAACTATCTATACTATTTTCTCCTTTGTTATACTCTTTATATCCCCTCTCTTCGTATTCAAGATATTGTAATAGTACATATACCTTCATTGGTTTATCTAAAAGTACTACATACCTTCATGCTATAAAATCGATAATGAGGGAAACATAAGTTTGAATGAGGGAAGTGGTGTTTTGAAGTATTGCGTCTAACGCATAAGAATTTGCATTATCCTCTACTAATAATATACTCTTGCTTTCTACAAAATTGATTTTGCTGTGTGCTAATACTCCTTTTTATACAATTTACGGATAAATTTTTCGTATATTTAAAGAATGGGTAAGCATATATTATTAGAAGTAAAAGAATCCTCAAGTCATTTACGGAATTTAATCAGAAAAGAGACTAATCCTAAAAATGTATTACGACTACAATCTTTGTTACATATTAGAGAATCAAGCTTTTCTACACAATCAGCCTTGGCAGAACATTTAGGATATCACGTTCGTAGTATGGAACTTTGGCTCAAGTTATATAAAGAAGGAGGTTTATTCGCCATGCTTTTGAATTCAAAAGAAAAACAGCAGCGCAAGCGAATCATTACTCCAGCTGTACACGATGGATTATCAAAACGACTTAATAATCCAGAGCAAGGTTTCCATAGTTACGTACAAGCGA
>NZ_PGUB01000091.1:0-19461 GCF_002924285.1 Aquimarina sp. I32.4
GAGAGTATCTAGTAATAGCTTTAGATACAGTAGATAAACTAAAATGGAAACTTGATTCTTTTCATGATTCAGACTACGTAGTAGAAGCTTTAACCAGCTTCTCATGGTCGTCATGGTCGTCATGGTTCTCATGGGGAGAAACAATAACCATTAGTATCAACCGTGGTACTATTGGTATAGAAAGTAAGTGTACTGATTGGCAAATAACCGATTATGGTAAAAATAAAAAAAATGCAACTCGGTTTATCACAACATTCAATACCATTAAAGAAGAATTATCTACCGCAGATATCAAAACCAGATTAGATCATCTAGACAAGATTATAAAATCAGCCATCACAATAGATTAAAACAGTCACTTGCCCAGCTCTATAAAGCTTGCTTAGTGCGCCACTCAAAAAAAAGGAAATACAAAAGGAAGGAGTAACAGGAATTAATATTGATTTACAGTGTGATAGTATACCACCAGTAGCTTTTATAGAAGTTTATATTGTTCCAGAAGCAAAAGGTAAAACAGGAGTGATTTTTTATTAGTTAGTATAATGAATATAGTTTTTGATTGCTCCTGTACCCTTTTGTCAAAAAAAGTAATGTAATGGAAAAACACGAGTATGATATGCCCCCCAAGGTTTTTTATGGGATACTTAATGCACTAGATATTGATATTGGCAAATTTGCAACAAACCTATTCAATGATGAACCAAAAGCCGTTATGATCTATGTAAAAATGTACATTTTATATAGAAAATCACAAAACAAAGAATGATAAGAAAAATAAGATAATTAGAGATGCACCAAAATAAAATTGATACCAATTACGGCTACTTTTTTTGTCTCAAATATTGATATGAGGTGCTTGTAATAAGTGGGTTAAACTAATGGCAATTTTATATGCTTAGTAGTGTATATAAAATGTCTGTTTTACAAGTGCCTCTTATCTAATCTAAAACCGCAGAATGTAAAAATAAATATCGAACACTGAATATGGGAGTTCATAAACTAATAATTAACAATCAAAAAAGAACATAAAACTACGGTATAGGCGTATGTTTTGTACGGTCATAAACAAGGTCTGCCAGAGGGTTTTATTTTATATTTGCCCCACCCAAAAGCCTGACTAGACTTTAGTTAACGTAAACCCTTTTTTCAGCATACCAAAACAAACTAAATCTATTGAAGGATGATATCAGATACAATTACCATTTTTATAAATGGCGAACCCTTACTAGGCTATACTAGTTTTCAGGGCAGGATTACCCAACAACTCAATGAACATCATTTTTTTGAGGTGTCATTTTCCTCATTCATTGATACCAGTATAGCTACAACCCCTTTTCAGGATCATGATAAGTACCAGAATCAAGAAATTTCTGTTTTTTCTGCTAATGGCAAATTACAGTTTAAAGGCATTATTTTGAGTGTAGAACATACTCATGGCTCAGAAGGCAAGCAAAGAGGCATTACCTTTACAGGAAAAAGTCCTACTTATTTATTACAAGAAACGACCCAATGCCAAAGCTTTGATCAGGGCAGTTCTTTTCAAGATATTATCAGTACGGTAACAGAGGGCTATCCTACCAATCTTATCGATACCCAGTACGGTAGAGAAACCGATCTACAATTAGGGTATACAGTACAATACAATGAATCAGACTGGCATTTTATACAACGTATGAGCAAACGCTATGGGGTGTATACCTATTATAATGGCTCACAGCTCAATATTGGTAGAAATACAGAAGCAGTACAGCAGTGGCAAGGTACATTGGGGGTAGATATCAAGCAATTTAGAGTGATAGACAATTTAGAGAATCATTCATTTGGTGTTGCCTATAAGGATTGCACGGTTGATGAGGCGCTTTCTGCCCAAACTACCCAAGTAAGTACCAATGTTCCTAATACACTCACCCCAACGATGAATCGCTCTACAGAAGCCTTTGCCAAAGAAGGAAGTTTTTACTACCCCTATTTACAGGATGAGCATAGTGGTCAGCAAATGTTGGATTATATGACCAAAGTACAGGCACAGGGCAAATTATCACGTATGATTACTGCCACAGGTACTACAAAAATACTAGGGCTCTCACTGTGTGACCAAATAGAAGTAATTGGGCATAGTTATACCAATGCCCTATCAGATCAACCCTACGGGATTTATGAACTTACCAAGATTACCCATGTGTTTACTAATCAAGGGCATTATCACAATGAGATAGAGGCAGTAATACGAGGACTAGAACACCCACCATATAGTAACATCTATGCTACCCCCAAGATAGAAGCCATGTCTGCTACTGTGATGGATAATAATGATACACAAGGGCTTAATAGATTAAAACTACAATTCCCTTGGCAAGTAAGTACTAATAGTACTACAAGTTGGGTACGCTGTATCAATACCCATGCAGGGACTACACATGGTAGTTATATAGTAGCAGAAACAGGGGACGAAGTATGGTGTACATTTCAAGGGGATAATCCAGAATGTCCTGTAGTTATTGGGGCTACCTATAACCAGAGCGCACCCAGCCCATTTCATGACCCAGACAATAACAAAAAAGTAATTTATAGTCGTAGTGGTAATATTGTTTTACTCAATGATGAAGATAGCAGTATCACTGTAAAAAATAATAGTGGTAGTACCATGATATTACAAAGTAATGGTAATGCGTTGATACATGCGCCTAACAATTTGGTGTTAGATGCCAAGAATATTGTTATGAAAGCTAGTAATAGTATAGAGATACTCTCTGCACCCAACCAAGATGGTGAAGGAGAAGGAATAATACAGGTAAAGGCTCAAAAAGAAATCATTGCCGAGGCAATAGATGAAATGGTTGCTTTAAAATCTAAACTAGATTTATTACTAGAGAGTACCGATGCCAAAGTAGGATTGACCTCAAAAGAAGATACTACCATCGATAGTGACAGTGCGGTACAGATCACAGCAAAAGACACCTTTCATGCGCATGGTTCTGATATGGGATTACTCACAGGGGGCAAGGTCAAAGTAAATAAAGCATAAGGATATGATAAGTACCCAAGCTGGTATGTTTATACCCGATACCGCCACAAAAGAAGAAGCCTATTATAAGATTGATGTATCGCAAAAATCAATAGTAGGCGGTCTCACAGAAGATCACTATACACAGTATCATATTAAAAAGGAATGGATTCGCACCCTACCTTCTGGTGATACTATCTATGTGATAGAGGTTATAGAGCGAGAAGATAACGCCACAGGAAAATTACGTAAGATAGAAGCAGATATCGCCACGTTTACCAAACGAATAGCCGTACAGGTAGATACTACAGGAAAACCTATCTATCTACTCAATCAATATGCTATAGCAGAAGCATGGCAAGACCACCGTAAGGAGTTTTACAAAAAACATAAGGATTTTGAGGATATCGCAGAGCTGATTACCCAAACCGATGCCTTTGTAGAGGATGCAGAGCAATTACTAGAAGCATTTTTAGAATCTGCCATTGGGCAAGTAATGTTCCCCACTACCTATGAATCTATAGATACTATAGAGAATAAAAAAACCAGCAAAGTAATCTCTGGCTGTATTGGTGATGATGATGTACCTCTTATTCTTACCCATAGTAAGGTTTCTTATGATAGAGAAAAGGGCAAGTACAGCATTCAAAAAGACGGGGTTCTAGACCATGAGCAGTACAATGCAGATGGAGTAAATGAGTTTTTTACTGATCTGGTAGGCAATCCTATAAAGACAGCTATAGAACTAGGGTATCTAGAGAGTCATGATTTTGATACTTCGTTTTGGATTACTCATGTTTTTTTAATCCTAAATATACATATCAAAGGCGTATTTAATTATCAAGAGATCATACGAGTACAACCAAATCCCCCGATGTTATGAGCGAGAAGAAATATGTACCAGAAGGGGCATTTTTGGTGTGTGATAAAGGCACGATACTATCACAGCTTACCGCCACCTTTCATGAAGAGGTAAGCATCTACGGCAAAAGTCTGATTACAAAAGAGGATAGATACTACAATATCAACTTTACCCCCTTTGGGGCATGTGCCTGTAATCAAGGCAAGCCATGTATTGCACAGGTTTCAGGGTCGCAATGGTCAAGCCTTGCAGAAGATGTATTTGTAGGAGAAAATGAACCCATACTAGAAGATGCAGAACTGCAATGTGCATTGGGAGGTAAAATCAAGATATTTTTATCAAGAGAATCTGCATACGCATCTCTACCTAATGGAGAACAACAAGAGCGTAGTTTTTGGCAAAGTTACTTAGCCTATGGCAAAGGATTCTATAAAGGATTATGGAAAGGGCTTAAAGGTACAGCCGTAGGACTCTATGACCTATCTATTTGGGCGGGGAAACATTCGACCCCTTATCAACTTATAAATCCACAAGGATATAGAGAGCAAATACTCAAAGATGTAGAAACGGCAAAATCCTTGGGTAATCTAGCGGTCAAAGCTACCAAATGGGGCTATAGGCGATCAGGTTATAATATGATTGCCAATCCCGATGATTATATGCAAGCATTGAAAGAAGATACCCAAACCGCCAAAGAGCTTATAGAAAAGGCAAAACAAATGAGTGCCGAAGAAATAGGCGAAGTAGCAGGGCAAGTTGCTTTTGAGGTTGGTATAGAGGTTGCCACGGCTGGTGCAGGGGTAGCACTTACCGCAGTAAAAGTAGGTGATAAAACCCTAGATGTTGCTAGAGGGCTAGATAAGCTAGAAGATATGGCAGACCTAGCCAAAACTGCTGAGACTATAGAAGATGGTACAAAACTACCGCCTGTACCAGAAGAATTAGGGGCGGTGGTGAATGACGATGCTCTACTCAAAAAACAGAAAAAACTTGAGCAATTAAAAAAGAACAAAAAAAGAGCTCAACTAAAAAAGAATAAAAAAGATGGAGCAAGAAGAGAGAGAGAAGTTAAAAAAGAATTAACAAATGAAGGGCATGAAGTTATTGGAAGTCAAGTATCAGTTAAAACAAAACATACAAGAAGAGTTATAGATCATGTTATCAAAGAAAAAGGAACGAAAAAAATAAAAGCAATAGAGGTAAAAAATGGAAACGCAACTAGAAATAAAATGCAAGTTAAAAAGGATAATTCTATGAGTAAAGACGGAGGTAAAATAATAGGTAAAAATGCTCCTGAAAATTTAAAGGATAAAACTATAAAAATTGATACAGAAGTAAGAAATTAATATTTAATTTACATTATTATGAAATATGATGATTATAAATGGCATTTTAACGATGATTTTCCTAAGGACTTACCTAAAGAAGCTACATTAATCCATATAGGTATGTTTATGGCTTGGGCAATTGATAATAACTTAGAAAGTGATTTATTAAAAGAAAATTTCTCTAATGAATTAGATAAGTTTAGAAATAGAAAGATAACAGGTAAAAGGTTTGTAGAGTTGTGTTGCGATTATAAATTAACATCTGATGATCTTAATGACAAAGGAAATAAATTTGCAGAACATTATTATGATTCCGATGAATATTTTGAAGATTATGTTGATGCATCTAATGAGAATAATGAAACAATTTTTCATGAAGAAGATACATGGGACAAATACTATGAAATCAAAAAAGTAATAGACAAAAAATTTGAAAAATGGCAAATTAAGAAATGAAGATAGTGCCCATATTTTTTAACCTCTGATTATTCTTCTTATCAATATTATAAAGCTGGTATATACAATCCCAGCTATCTAATTACTGCAACTGGTAAGTACAAAGGATATCCCTATAGAAGTTATATCAATGGTAGCTATTCATATGGATACAGCGATCATTTTGCTGTATATATGTATCTTATCAAAGAGAAAAGGTAGCTATTTCTAGCTACCTTTTCTTATTATTCTTTTTTATAATTATTTTTTATAATTATTTACCCTCCTATCTGGGCACATGCTGCAGTAAACTGATCTTCAAAAGTAGCTCCATCAGGAATATCCTGTGCTGCTCCTCCTTCTACACTAAAAGTTCCATCCCCATTATCACAAACATCAATACTTACTGGACCATTAGAACATGTTCTACAGTTTGAATTACTATCATCATCACTACCACATGCCAAAAATCCCATCACTAAAAATGAAACTAGTATATATTTTATTTTTTTCATGATTCTTGTTTTGTTTATCTTAAAAATTGTTTTATCACAACCTATTATCTAATCACAAGCAGAGAGTTCTACATATCGATCAAAAGTAACTCCTGTGTCTCTAAGAGCGGTTTCTCCATTAATTCTTTCTTGTATAAAAGCGTTTCCGTTTTCTCCCCTACAAATGATAAGATCAATTTCTTCATTTGTACAAACCAAACAGGTTCTACCCCCAAACTTGCAATCTCCTAATATCTCTAATTGTTCTTCAAAAAGTTTTGTAGATTCTTCATCTGCAGAACACCCATTATTCAAAACATTTTCTATTGCAGCTTTATATTCATTACAAACATCTGTAGAACCAATATTTTCACTCAATGCAATTGCTGCATCAGTAAGGGTTAGGTTTGCTTCAACGCAATCAATATTTTTATCATCATCACTACCGCATGCTACAAATCCTAGGGCAAGGATACAAGCAACAACATACATAAGTTTTTTCATTCTGGTTCTCTATTTTATAGGTTAAGTGATTTCAAAAATAAGAAAATTAAACTGGATGGGGTAATATCTCTATGATAGTAGACAAATTATACCAAAAAGATATTATAAAAAACGCTTCCTCAAAAGAGCTTTATGCTACTTTACCTTATATCCTCTATATCAATAGGTTTACCTATATATGCCAAAAAACTTTCTTCTTCTACTTGCTCTATTTCTTCGCTATACGATGATATGATCTTAATATTTTTATTGGTATCTTTTATAAATAAGGGAATAATATTTTTATCCTCTTTGGTAAGATTAATCAGTGTTTTGTACTGTTTGTTATCTTTGATTTTTATTTCCTGAATTCCTGGAAATTTTTCTGCCAATTCAATTAGTTTATAATAATCATCTGTATGAGAAAATAACCCTTCTTGAGGGTTGTTTTGAGGATCTTCCATTTCTTCTGGAGTGATTAATCTATAAGACCCATGTTCTCCAAATTGAGCTTTGAATTTATCAATCGCATATTTATTTATATCACTATTCCCCGTTAGTGCCATTATATACCCCACATCGCTCAGCTCTATATTATCTTTGAGTTGTTCATTATAAATATTTCCTTCGATAGCATCTAATCCAAGTGCTTTTGCTTTATTGATATTATTTCTATTACTATCTACCAATACTACATGACGATTATTATTCTTGATATATGCAGCAATCAATCTTGAAACCTTAGAAGCGCCAACAATTAAAATTCCATCTGATTTTTTGAGAAAAACACCTACTAGTTTAGCAAAAAGTCTTGCAGTAGTAGCATTCAGTAAAACAGTCCCCAATACAATCATAAATACCAAAGGAGTTATATATTCTGCTTCAGGAACACCTTCTTTCTGTAATTTTAATCCAAATAGTGATGCTATACCGGCTGCAACAATACCTCTGGGTCCTACCCAACTAATGAATAATTTTTCGTTTGTTTTGAGACCTGAGTTCATTGCACTAAGAAAGACTCCTATTGGCCTTACTATAAAAACCACTATAGCAAATAACAGAACTGCTTGCCAATTAAATATTAATAGTAAATCCTCTATATTGATGTTTGCTGCCAAAAGAATAAATAATATGGATATCAAAAGTACACTTAGAGATTCTTTGAAATATAAAATCTCATCTATATGAGGAAGGTTAATATTTCCTAATACCATCCCCATAATAACTACAGAGAGTAATCCTGATTCATGTGCAAATGCATCAGACAAAACAAAAACCCCCAATACCAAGGCAAGGGTTACCACGTTGAGTAGGTAATGAGGAATGATTTTTTTTGAAAGTGAAAAAGCTAATGCATGGGCAAAAGTAAAACCAAAAGTAAAACCTACTAATACTATTTTACCAAACTCTATCAAAGCAGTGAGTGTAAATTCCTCACTCCCTCCTACTCTGATAAATTCAAATACCAAAACGGCAACCAAAGCACCAATAGGGTCAATGAGTATCCCTTCCCACTTTAAAACTGCAGAAACATCTTTCTTAAGAGGGATATTCCTTAAAATTGGTGTTATCACTGTAGGTCCTGTCACAATAATCAATGATGAAAATAAAAAAGAAATAGGCCAACTCAGGTCAAAAATAAAATGAGCGGCTAATCCCGCACCAAAAAAAGTTACGACAACAGCCACTGTAATTAATTTTATAATTACTGGGCCTACATTAAGAACCTCATTTCTACGCAAGGTCAGTCCCCCTTCAAACAAAATGATACTTATTGCCAAAGAAACGAAGTAAAACAGGCTTTCTCCTGGAAATAGCCCTTCTTTACCATTCCAGATAGGTTGTATTAATTTGGTTCCATCGCTTGTAAATAGTGTAGCCAAAGGCCCTACTAAAAGTCCTATCAAAATCAATGGCAAAATTGCCGGTATCTTAAATTTCCATGCTACCCATTGTGCCAAAATGCCTAATATGATAATTCCTGCAAGTTCTAACATCCTCTATTTTTAAATTAAATTATTATGTGAGAAAGATCGTGATTTTCTAAAAATATAACAGAAATATGTTCAGTATTATATTTTTAAAGATTAAGTTTATATATTCTGCCACTTAAATTTATTACAAAATAAAATTTTGAGCGAAGTAAATATTCATAAATTTAATACAATTCTAATTGGTGTTGCTTTTTCTCCTAACCTGAAAAACAACATTTTTGAAGCCATGAGAATGGTTGATTTTTTTGACTCTAATTTGGTCATTGTTCATGTTGGTACCAAAACAAAAGAAAAAGAAGATCGTATCAAAGAACTTATTTCTGGATTTTCTGATGATGATGAAAAAGTGGTTGTTATCTGGAAACGAGGTAATCCTGTTTCTGTAATTATAGATATCGCAAAAGAAAAAAATGCTGATCTTGTCATGCTTGGAGCAATCCCAAGAGAAGGTCTTCTTAAATTCTATATTGGATCAATAGCCCGCAAAATTACCAGAAATGCCCATTGTTCTGTTTTATTACTCATAAAACCATCAGAAGATTTACGGCCTTGTAATCACATTGTAGTAAATGGGCTCAAAGATGAAAAGACAAAACAAACTATCCTTGATTCATTTGAAATATCTCAAAATCTTGGAGCACAAAAGCTCACAATTGTAGAAGAAATTTCTCAACAAGAAGTTAAGGTAATAGTAGAAGATGATCAATCTTTGCTTAAAGACACATTAATAAAAGAACAACTAGCTCAAAAAGAAGATCTAAGAGTGCAACATATTCTTAAGGATGTGCCTGATGATCTCAAAACAGGAATTGTAATCAATACACAATCCATTTTTGGAAAAAGAGGATACTCTATTGGTCATTATGCAAAAGTAGTTGCGGCAGATTTGCTTATTATGAATGCTCCCAAACCATCTACATTTTTTGATCGTATCTTTCTTCATGATCTAGAGCATATCTTATCAGAATTACCAACAGATGTTTTAATTATGAGATAAATGAAAAAGACAAACAATACTACATCTGGATTTATGGCTCAACTACCTAAAAATATTTTTTCGGGATTTGTAGTCTCGTTGATTGCTCTACCACTGGGGTTAGGTCTTGCATTAGCATCAGAGGCTCCACCAATATCAGGAATAATTGCTGCGGTGGTTGGAGGTATCATCGTTAGCATTTTTGGAGGATCTAATGTTACTATTACTGGTCCAGGAAACGGATTGGTCGTTGTATTACTTGGCGCCATAACCACACTTGCCAATGGTGATCTCTATCAAGGATATATCTTTACTTTGGCAGCTATCATATGTTCTGGGGCACTAATGATTATTATAGGGCAATTAAAACTTGGTATACTCAGTGATTTTTTTCCTTCTTCGGCAATACAAGGAATGCTCGCCGCCATAGGGATAAGTATTTTTGCCAAACAATTTCACGTAATGCTTGCCAATACTAGTATTAAGGGAGATACTATCTCTTTATTAACAGATATACCTAGTAGTGTATTACTTTTGTTTGAACCTGAGAATAAAACTATTGCAATCGCAGCAATTGTAGGTGTTTTGAGTTTTTTGATCATGCTTTTCTATGGTAAAATCAGAAATAAATATTTTCAATTAGTTCCTGCTCCTATGTGGATTGTGCTTATTGCAATTGGTCTTAGCTATTACTATGAAGTATTCTCTAGTGATCCTTATCCAATAGATACAGAACTACTAGTGCAGATTCCTAATGACATCTTTTCAAAATTTCCATCTCCAGATTTCTCATTACTTCTTGATCCTAAATTTATAAGTGTAGTAATAGCCATCACACTAATTTCTAGTATAGAATCATTATTAAGTATCAAAGCGGTAGATAAATTAGACCCTTTAAAAAGAAGGTCTAATATCAACAAAGACCTTACGGCACTTGGTATCGCATCTATTGTAAGTGGTTTCTTAGGAGGTCTTAATGTAGTTACTGTAATTGCACGTAGCTCTGTAAATGTAAACAATAGTGGTTCTAATAGGTCTTCCAATTTTTTTCACTCCTTTTTTTTGATACTGTTTGTAGTGTTGTTTCAAGATCAACTCAGAAGAATTCCGCTCACAGCACTAGCTGCAATATTGGTATATACTGGATATAAATTAGCTGCTCCAAGAAATCTAAAAGATATTGCCAAAATTGGTAAAGAACAGGTTTTTATATTTTTTGCCACAATCATTGCCACAATAACAACTAATTTGATCACAGGAATTCTTATTGGTATTCTGGCAACCATTATTATACATTTTATATTAAACAAAAGTGTTATTCTCTTTGCTAGAAACCTGTTTAAACCCAATGTTCTTATGTTTAAAGAGGGTATTAATGGTACTTATTTTGTAAGTGTAAAGAATTTTTCTAGTTTTCTGAATTACTCACGATTAAAAAGGAAATTAGATACGATTCCTGAAAATCAGGACACAGTCATAGATTTTTCACTTTGTGATTTTGTAGACTATACGGTACAAGACAGCTTGTTGGGATATCAGGAAACTTTTAAAAGAAAAGGAGGTTCTTTTGAAATTACTGGGCTAGATATTCATGGTACCTCATCAGAACATCCTCTCGCGGTAAGAAGTCTCATTTCTTTTTCTAAAAAAGCAAAGATCAAAAATGGTACATCAAATCTTACCAAAAGACAACAAGATTTACAGCATATCGCAAATGATTTTTCGTGGGGTTATGACCCACAAAAAACCAATGATGTTATAGGGGTAAGTGATTTTGTGTTTTTTAAAACTAAAAAAATCAACTATTTAAATAATTCTATTTACGACCCTCAATCAGTTTTTAAAATTTTTGATATTGAATTTTCTGAAGGAGAATTTATTGCCAGAACCTCAGTAAGAGCAACAATGTTGATCATACGACTGAAAAAAGAAATTCCAAAATTTACTCTTGATAAAGAAGGTTTATTAGAATTTCTTTATAAGTTTTCGGGTTTTAGAGATATTGATATACAAGGACACCCTGATTTTTCTAAACGATTTTTTCTTCTTGGAGAAAATCCTGAAAAAATTCAATCGTTTTTTACCGATGAATTGGTGCTTTTTTTAGAGAGTAATCCCTATTATCACATAGAATGTAAAAGTGATTCCTTATTGATAATGTCTAAAACACGTTTAGCGAGTAGTAAAGAGATAAAATCCCTTATAAATTACAGCACTCATCTAGAAAAAGTAATATCTGGCATACAATATGATGAAATAGTGTTAAAAAGTCCAAAAATTAAATCCTGATCCTTGTCATTTTTTATATTTTGCAAGAATTTTTTAGTTGTTTATAAAAAAGTCGTAGAAAAAAGTATAAAAAAATGTCTTTAAATCATTTTCTAAAACAATAATACGGTTCAAATAATAATTGACAATTTTATCTTAGAATTAAAAAACTAACACATATAAGCAAATGAATTTATATCCCATAAAAGCGGGAAATTTTAAACTTGATGGAGGTGCTATGTTTGGAGTCGTTCCTAAAGTTTTATGGAACAAAACCAACCCTGCAGATAAAAACAATCTTATCGATATTGCAGCTAGATGTTTATTGATTGAAGATGGTGACAGGTTGATTCTTATAGACTCTGGAATGGGAAACAAACAATCAGAAAAATTCTTTGGCTATTATTCTCTTTGGGGTAGCGATAGTATTGATAACTCTTTAAAAGAAAAAGGATTTCATAGAGATGATATTACTGATGTTTTTATTACACATCTTCACTTTGATCACTGTGGCGGAGTCGTACAATGGAATAGTGCTAGAACCGGATATGAATTAGCATTCAAAAATGCACGAATTTGGAGTAATGAAGACCACTGGCAATGGGCAGTTGCTCCTAATGCCAGAGAAAAAGCCTCTTTTTTGAGTGAAAACATTATGCCTATTCAAGAAAGTGGACAATTAAATTTTGTTTCCAAAACTACAGATACTCCATTTCAAAAAAAATCTGAATTAGGTTTTGATATATTGTTTGTCAACGGACACACAGAAAAACAAATGATTCCGCATATACAGTATAAAGGAAAAACAATAGTTTTTATGGCAGATTTACTGCCAACAGCTGGTCATATTCCTCTACCCTATGTAATGGGATATGATACCAGACCCCTATTAACACTAAATGAAAAAAAATTGTTTCTGGATAAAGCTGCCACAAATGGATGGTATTTATTTTTGGAACACGATGCCCAAAACGAAATAATAACAGTACAACATACTCCAAAAGGAGTACGTCTTAAAGAAGTCTATACTTGTCATGAAATATTTAATTAAAATAAAAGATCAAATGATTCCCAAGTCTAATACAATAATCACCGCTATAGCTTCATCTATGCTTATAGTAAGTTGTGGTGCTCCTTCTATAGTTTCTACTCCTATAGGAAATATAGATGCAATTCCTTTAAAAAACATTGACCTAACCGATACGCAATTAAAAAATTGGGGATTACTTGATCTGGTTTCTGATACTATTCCAGGAATGAGTGTTAATAAAACATATACTGAGCTAATCAAGGACAAAAAAGGTCAAACAGTTATCGTTGGTGTTATTGATAGTGGTGTAGATGTAGAGCATGAAGACCTTGATGGTGTGATATGGACTAATCCCAAAGAAATCAAAGGGAATGGTAAAGATGATGACAATAATGGATATATTGATGATATATACGGGTGGAATTTCTTGGGAGATGCAGAAGACGAAAACCTTGAATATGTAAGAATTATTAAAAAATTAAAACCAAAATATGATGGTAAAAACATTGCATCGATAGCAGAAGCTGATAAAGGTGAATACCAAAATTATATTGAAGCAAAAGCAGAATTTGAAAAAAAATATCAGGAAAATGCTGCCAATAAAATGCAGTACGAACAAATTTTACAGCAATCAAAAGCTTCTCATCAAGCAATTGTAGATGCACTAGGAAAAGAAAATTACTCTCGTGAGGAGCTTTTAAATGTAGAAGCAAAAACTCCAGAAATGCAACAACACATCGCTTTTCTATCACAGATGTTTGGATTTATGGATCCAGGTAATACAATACCAGATTTTCTTAAGAACATAAAAGAAGGTGTAGACCATTTTGCAGATCAATTAAATTATAATTTGAATCTCGAATTTGATGGTAGAGCTGTTGTAGGAGATAATGTAGATGATATTACTGATACCAAGTATGGAAATAATAACGTAATGGGACCAGATCCTAAAAAAGAAGGTATAAAACATGGAACTCATGTTGCTGGAATTATTGCTGCTGAGAGAAATAATGGAAAGGGAATGGATGGTGTTGCTCAAAATGTGAAAATAATGGCTATCAGAGCTGTTCCTAATGGAGATGAGTATGACAAAGATATCGCATTGGCTATACGATATGCTGTAGATAACGGTGCCAAAGTAATTAATACCAGTTTTGGTAAGTACTATAGTACCCATCCTGAATGGGTAGGAGAAGCTATAAAATATGCTGCCTCAAAAGATGTATTGATTGTAAATGCTGCGGGTAATGAAGGAGAAGATCTTGATAAAAAATTGGTATACCCAAATGATCAAATCGATAATAATACCGAAATAGCAAATAACTTTATCACAATTGGTGCTTTGAACTATGCATATGGGTCTAATCTGGTAGCAGATTTTTCTAATTATGGTAAAAACAATGTAGATGCCTTTGCTCCTGGTGTAAAAATATGGTCTACTACTCCTAATAATTCATATGAGTATTTACAAGGAACCTCAATGGCTGCACCAGCAGTTGCAGGAGTAGCTGCATTAATTAGATCATATTATCCTGCTCTAAAGGCTTCACAGGTAAAACAAATACTTATGGATAGTGGTTTAAATACAAAATCATCTGTTATAATCGGAGGAGAAAAAACCAATGTAGGAAGCTTTTCAGAATTATCAAAATCTAGTAAAATGGTTAATCTCTATAATGCTTTCATTATGGCAGATAAATTATCAAAATAATAAAATGTATTATGTTTAAAAAGATTGTTTTTATTTCTATAGTTGGAATCCTCTGTGCTTCTGCTCAAAATAATACTTCGTATTGGCAACAACATGTTGATTATACAATGGATGTGAACATGAATGTTGAAAAATCTCAATATCAAGGCACTCAAGAGTTAATTTATTCTAATAACTCACCCGATACATTGTATCAGGTATTTTATCACCTATATTTTAATGCATTCCAGCCAGGAAGTGAAATGGATATTCGTTCTATTAATCTTCCAGACCCAGATCCTCGAGTAGGAAATAGAGTAAGTAAACTTACTCCAGAAGAAATAGGATATGTAAAAGTTAATTCACTATCACAAAACGGAAAACCTATACAGTATAAAACTGAGGGAACTGTTTTAGAAGTCTCATTAGATAAACCTATTGCTCCAGGAGAAAAAGTTACTTTTTCTATGGGGTTTGATGGTCAGGTTCCTATACAAATACGTCGTTCTGGACGAAATAGTAAAGAAGGTGTTGCGTTATCAATGACTCAATGGTACCCAAAAATGGCAGAATATGATTTTGAAGGATGGCATGCTGATCCATATATCGCTAGAGAATTTCATGGGGTTTGGGGTAATTTTGATGTTACAATAACTATTGATAAAGACTATATTCTAGGAGGAACAGGCTATCTACAAAATCCACAGGAAATAGGATATGGATATGAAAAACCTGGTACAAAAGTAAAAAGAAAAGGAAATACGCTCTCTTGGCATTTTAAAGCACCCAATGTACATGACTTTGCATGGGCCGCTGATCCTGAATATCTACACGATGTAGTTCAAGTACCTAATGGGCCTATACTTCATTTTTTATATAAAAATAAAAAAGAAATCATTGATGGGTGGAAAGATTTACAGCCAAAGACTGTAGAATTAATGAACTATTTTAGTGAGAAAATAGGAAAATACCCCTATAAACAATATTCTGTATTACAAGGAGGTGATGGAGGTATGGAATATGCTATGTGTACTTTGATTACAGGAGAAAGAAGTTTTGGTAGTTTGGTAGGAGTTACTGCTCATGAAATGGCACACTCATGGTTTCAACATATTCTAGCAACCAATGAGGCCAAACACGAATGGATGGATGAAGGCTTTACTAGCTATATTTCTACTCTGGCTATGAATCATGTAATGAAACAAAATAACCCTAATTCATTAAGAGGAATGTATGATGGGTATTATCAACTAGCTACTTCAGGGATAGAACAACCACAAACTACTCAGGCAGATCGATATTCACATAATGCTGCATATGGTGCCTCTGCTTATACCAAAGGATCCGTTTTTCTGTCGCAATTAGGCTACATAATAGGAGAAGATAATCTTGCTAAAACTATTAAACGATACTTTGATGAATGGAAATTTAAACACCCTACTCCTAATGATTTTAAAAGGGTAGCAGAAAAAGTATCTGGAATACAATTAGACTGGTATCTTATCGATTGGACACAGACCACAAATACAATAGATTATGCTATCAAAGAAGTATCAGAAGACAAGAACGCTACCAAAATCACATTAGAGCGTGTAGGGTCTATGCCTATGCCAATAGATCTATATGTTGAATATAAGGACAGTACTATAGAATCCTTTTATATTCCATTAAGAATTATGAGAGGTGAAAAAGCCAATCCAATACCATCAATGAAAAGAACCGTGCTCTCTGATTGGCCTTGGACAAACCCTGGTTATTCATTAAATCTTTCAAGACCAAAATCTGAAATAAAATCAATTCAAATTGATATTACAAATACTATGGCAGATGTAAATCCTGCTAATAATGGCTTTACAGAATAAATCGAAGTAACTTTATCTGTATAGTAAAATTAAAAAACCGGTTTTTTAAGACCGGTTTTTTTTGCTCTTATAACAAATCTAATTATTACATTTAATGCCTATGAAGGCTACTTTTAATAAAAAAGAAAAAGTAAAAAGTAAAAAAGAAATAGATTTCCTTTTTTCTGAAGGAAAATCTATATCCAAATATCCTATTCGATTGGTATATAAAAAATCAACCTTTGAGGATACTATTAAAATTAAAGCCGCAGTATCAGTGAGTAAACGTAATTTTAAAAAAGCTGTAGACCGCAATTTTATAAAACGTTTAATGCGTGAAGGTTATAGGAAAAATAAGTATCTTGTACCCAACACTACTCATCAATTCACTTTTATGTTTTTATATTCTGGTAAAAAAATGCCGGAATATGCACAGGTTGAACCCAAAATAAAAGAGATATTACAAAAATTTGTTGAACAAGAAATAGAATTAAAATAACGTTTATATACGTTCATTTAATTTTTAATAATTAAAGAAATTATCGATGAAAAAAAGAATTATTTACCCGGCAATTGCATGTGTTATTTTACTGTCTACGGTAAGTTTTAAGTCTGATTTTTTTGAAATCGCCAAACAAATAGAAATTTTTACCACCATGTTTAAAGAATTAAACATGAATTATGTAGATGAGACGAATCCTGCAGAATTAATGGATACAGCTATCAAAGCCATGTTAGACGATCTGGATCCTTATACAAAATATTGGAACGAACAAGATGTAGAGGCTTCCAAAATTCGTAATGCAGGAGAATATACTGGTATTGGAGCTTCTGTAAAGACTATAAAAGACAAAATTATAATCATAGAACCTTATAAAGGATATCCTGCTGATAAAGCGGGACTTAAAGCCGGAGACGAGATAATTCAAATAGGAGATGTAAAGGTTTCAGACTTTAAAGATGATGCTGGAGAACTTCTTAAAGGGGCTAGTGGAACAAAAATTAATATTACATATAAGAGACAAGGTGCAAACAAAAGTACCGTGCTTACTAGAGAAGAAATAGATGTTGATGCTGTACCATTCTATACGCTACTTGATGATAATACAGGGTATATTGTACTATCAAAATTTAACAATAAAGCTTCTAGTGAGACTATAGATGCATTAAAAGATTTAAAGGCAAAAGGTGCTGATAAAGTAATTCTAGACCTAAGAGGAAATCCTGGTGGTTTATTGAGTGAAGCTATAAATGTAACCAACATCTTTGTACCAAAAGGAGAACTTATAACCACTACAAAATCTGTTGTAAAAAAATATAATAAAGAATATTTTACAAAAAGAGAACCTATTGATACCCAGATTCCGTTAGTAGTATTGGTAAATGGAAGAAGTGCTTCTGCAAGTGAAATTGTATCTGGTAGTATACAAGACCTTGATAGAGGTGTGGTTATTGGAGCGAGAAGTTTTGGTAAAGGGTTGGTACAAAGACCAAAAAAACTTACGTATGGTACTCAGTTAAAAATTACAATATCTAGATACTACACTCCTAGTGGTAGGTGTATACAAGCACTCGATTATTGGAATAGAGATAAAAACAATAAGGCAGTACGTATTGATGAACAGGATTTTAAAGCATATAAAACCAAAAACGGAAGAACAGTATATGATGGAGGAGGGATACAGCCTGATATTGAACTAGAAACCTCAAAATTTAGTGATATTACCACAGCTTTACTAAGGTCTGATGCTATTTTTGAATATGGAACAAAATATTACTATTCACATCAACTAAAAAAATCCAGTGATTTTAAATTTACTGATGCAGATTATGAAGAATTCAAAAAATTTGTAAAACAAAGTGATTTTAATTTTGAAACCGCCACTGAAAAATCCTTCAAAAAATCATTAGAGGTAGCAAAAAGGGAGAATTTTGATAAAGATATAGCAACCGCCTATACAAAACTTATAGCCTCAATAAACGCTTCTAAACAAGCTGCGTTGGATACTTACAAAACAGAAATTGTTAATTTACTTACTGATGAAATTATTAAACGATACTTCTACAGAGAAGGGTTGTATAATTATTATGTAAAACACAATCCAGAAGTAGCTAAAAGCCAAGAAATATTAGCTAACAAAAACAAATATGAAGAAATTTTAAAATAATCATATAACTCTTTGATTAGATACCTACTTCATGGCTTGCCATGTTCATAACCTTTTAAAATAAGATGCCCAGAATAATTATTCTGGGCATCTTATTTTAAATCTATTTTTGAATATCTAAATCATACCTCTGCTCTATCACGGGCTTATCAAAGGATGTAGACTCAACTTCTTTTGTTAATTTAAACCCATGATAAAGATATAATGATGACGCAGTTTCAAGCTCTTTTGTTGTCCATAAATAAGATGAATCATAATTACAGGAATAAAGAAAATCCATGTATAATTGCATTAATTTTTTTCCTAAACCTATACCTCTATATCTTTTTTCTAAATAGAAATAACGTAATTGAGCACTATTATTTTCTCTTGCCTGAAGTAAAAGAAAACCTACAATTTGATTATTGTGTTCACAAATCCAAACTCTTTCTTTATCAGAGTTATAAGATTTATAAAATTCATACATCCCATTAGCTACATAAGTCTCAAATGAAATACCAAATTTAAACTCTTCTTCATATAATCTACCATGTCTATGAATTATAAAACCCAAATCTCCAGGTTTAAGACTTGTTCGAATACTAATATCTGCTAATGTTATATTTGAATTTTGTGATAATGTTTTTATTGATTGCATATTATGAATAAGTCTATTTTAGTTTAGCCCCCAATAAGTTCGGAGTGTTCTTTTAAATTTCAAACTAATACATTTGAGATATGAAATACAAGAAATGGACTTTAGACCAGAAGTTAGAAATACTAGCTACTTCGGAAGAGATTGGTATCGTAGAAGCTTGTCGTAAGTATGGAGTTAGCACTGGCACTTTTTATAGTTGGAGAAAGAAGTTTGACCATCAGGGAGAGGCTGGTTTAAAAGTTACTTATGAT